>NZ_FTMS01000019.1 GCF_900156105.1 Alkalispirochaeta americana | reverse complement strand
AGTGAAGGTCTCGGGCGGGGGCAGTGGCAGAGGCGATGTTCCGGGGAGCGGAACTGTTCCCCGAGGCCCTGCCGGAGCTGTGGCGATGGCCGGGATGATGCAGGGTGGCTTGCCGGGCGGCGGGGTGCGTGGTTTGGCAGGAAGGGCCGGGGCTGTTCCTGCTGAAGGACCTGCAGCCGGAGGTGCAGCCGGACCTGCAGCCAGAGCTGTGGCCGGAGGTGCAGCCGGAGGTGTGGCCGGAGGTGGCTCTGGCGGAGCCGGAACGAGAGATCCCGAAGAGGAGCGAATGGAACGAATCCGGCGCAACTACGAGACCGACAAGGCCGCCCTCGCCGGGGAGAGAGAGCCCCAGCCGGCCCTGGCCCGCAGTGCCAGCCACGATGCTGGCGGGGCCGGGGGGAGTGGGGGAGGAGCGGGAGGCAGTGGTGCTCAGCGTATCCGGAAGAGCGTTGATGATGTGGTCAGTGCATTGCAGGATGACATCAGGCAGGAGGGATAGGCCATGCAGCAGCGCAGACGTACACGCGATGCCGTGATGCAACATGCCATCCGGACCTGGAAGCTTGTGTGCAAGCACAGTGATGCTCCGGATGAAGATCCTCATGGGCGCATGAGTTGGTTTGGGGCGACCGACCGGACATTTCCGCTGGAGGCCGGACTGAAAGACCAGCTGGAGCACCTGTTTGGTGTAGACCTCTCGAATGTGCGAATTCACATCGGCGAGCATGCCGAAGAGCTCACTCGCCAGGCCGGCGCGGTTGCAGTGACGATCGGGAATGACATCTACTTTGCCCGGGGTATGTACGCCCCGCACAGCGATGAAGGCCGGCAGCTTTTGGTGCATGAACTGCAACACGTAGTGCAGGTTTTGCGCGGGGAGCGAATGGTCTACAGCGAGGAGCTGCTGGATCTTGAGCTTGAGGCTGAGCTGGTGTCTACCCTGTTGCAAGGCCGTCCGTTGGAGGCGATCGAACGTGATAAACTACAGGGTGACACCCCGGGGGCCTTCGGCCACACCGACGAGGCAACACCGGAGGGGTTATCGCGGGGTACTGGCGGTGGAGAGCTCGCGCAGTTTTCTGCTGCCAACAACGGGGTGGTAATCGAGCTGTGCTTAAGAAGTGGAGAGGTCGTGCGCTTGAGCAAACGCGAGTATGAACGGGTTATCGAGGCATCGCGCAAGCAGTTTGAAGAAGAGCTTGCCGAGCGGCTGGCAGCCATGACCAGAGAAGCCGGTGAACGGGAGATGATGAAGGTCTATGCCTGGAGCCACAGGGGGCTTGTATGAAGCACGTACCAATGGTGATCGATGAGCTACGGGAGGATGTACGGCGGTTGTATTATACCTTCTTGAAGGAAATGGATCACAGGTTGTATGGGCGGATGAAGAGCATCCGGCGTGAGGACATAGCGCGAGAGGTCGCCGGGTATGAACGGGTACATTGTGAGGCAATGTCCAGCCGGGCGCTGGAAGAGTTTGAACAGGAACTCGCCAAGCTTGATCGTAGCGAGCTGGAGCAGCTGAAGGAAACCTACCTCGGACACTATACTGAACTTGGGCTGAGTTCCGGCACCGCCTTGAACCGACCGCGCCGGATGATTGGGGACATGATCGCCGCCGAAGCGCACGAGGCATTGCGGCGGATACTGCAGGTGGTGTGGGTGCATGGTGATCAAACCGCCCGACGGGGGATCATGGACTACTACGACGGGAAGGCCGAGATACGCTTTGACCTTGATCCCACCGAGGGCGCGCTGGGGAAAACCACCCGCGAGCAGGGGGTGCGAATCTTTCATCTGCACCGGGATTTTGCCACCGCCCACAGCGACGCCGGTATCTACGAAGCCGCCTTGATTCTCTCACACGAGCTGCACCGCACCGGAACCGGCGAGAACCGCAAGCAGAAAACCCGCGAGGCTGTGGAATCGGACATCGCCATGGCCGGGAAGGTGCGCAATAGCTATCGTCGTTTGCCGGGAAGAAATCACCGCTTGATGGAGTTTCTGCAGGGTGTCGAGAAGATACGCGGGAAACGCTCACTCCATGCAATTGTCGACAAGCTGTTCTCCAGCCAGGCAGAGTACTGGCTGCTGACTACCGACGGAAACATCGAGTGGGGTGATGACACAGGAAGTAAACGGGATCTGCATGTGCAGCATTATTTGCCGGATACCAATGAAGGGGCGCGCAGTATTCGCAGGGCACATATTGAGGATGAAACAGGATCGATCAGCCAGGCTTTGGCACGGTATGTCGGCCTGCAGCGGGCAGAGGAACTACTAGGCCGTAGTTTGCATGATCTGCGGATATATGATGACCAGACCCTGATTGATGTGTTGGAACTTGCGGATGAGGCCGGTGTTAATTCCCATCGCGTGCTGTGGGATCAGAGAGTTCTCCCTCACCCGTTTATGTGGGCATCTTTTACGGAAGACCAGCGGGAGAAACTGGCCGGCGAGGCCATGATGAAGCACCACGGGATGGAGTGGAACGGCAACGCCTGGATCGATCATGATGAGATATCACTTCCTATGAGCGATGTTGAAGATCTCGGGCAGATAGTGATCAATGAGGATGAGAACGGCAACATTGCGCGCTTTGCCATACAGGGACTGGTGATGCGGGATCGCAGCAGTCATGACTCGTTGAGAACACACACAGCAAGAAGAGGTGATCCAAATAGAGAAGCACGTGAGGCGGATGAGCATTTGCAGGGACTCGACTCTATCATTCTGACCAAGCACGATCTTGACGGGAACGAGATAGGCAGATACAGGACCGATGGCTGGCAGACGGTGGCGAATGGCTACAATGCATCTCTGCCGGAAGGCGCCCGTGCTTACATTAATACAGAGGTCTATCGCAAGAGTACCATAGCAACCAATCATCCCTTTTACATGCGCTTCGGGGGTTTCAATTCATCTCAATGGGACGGTCCGTATTTCGAGATAAACCGGGCAAAAACGATAGGTGGGACAGAGATAGGTGCTGATGCCGGACGAAATGGTAACGATGATCCTCGTTGGTTGGGGCATAGTGACAGAACAAATAGCAATACTTGGTCTGACGGGCTTATCTCAGCCGGTTGTTTTATCAACACCCCAACCGTGTTGGCCGAGTTGGATGATCAGATAACCGATTGGGGAGTGGACTACCCCTATGATGTGCGAACCGTAATCCGGGAGGAGTAACAATGAAAGCTGTAATTCGTAAACTCGGGGTTGTGGTGAGTTTGTTTCTGATTGGAGCCATCGTGTACGGAATGGACTGGTACGACGAGCTTCGCGATTCATTTGGGCGGGAAGAATCGGTTAAGGTGGGGCATTCAGAGGGGAACCTTTACTGGCGAGAAAACATGGTGCTTGTTCACCGTGATTTTGATGATATTCCAATTTCCGAGATGGAGCTCAACACTGATTCCGGGTTTCTTGAAGTAAAGATTCTCGGATCTACGATGCACGTAATACTAGGGGACGAATACATCCTGGTTGCTGATGTGGATCCGCTTGAACATCAGGCCGTATCAGAGATAGACGGGCAACCCCTCGGGGTAACAAGCCCACATTTTTTCGAACACCGCCAGAGCGCAGAGCAGAATCCACGTGAGTTTATTCGGTCGTTTGGGATTCCCTATTCCGCGCTGGATGTCTCGATTACCAGTAGCAACTATATGATCGAGATGGTTCGGGGAAAAAGGGTTGAATATAGCGGAGAGTATCTCAGTGATTATCTATATCACATAAGCTTGCGGGGACCCTATGGCGGAGGGCACAACCCCCTTATCTACCCCTGGGTTGAGGATGTCGAAGGCCCCGGTATCGGCGAGTGGATTCAGATTGACATCAGCGAGGGTCGCGACCGGTTCTACGTGCTCAACGGGTTTGTGGATCCTTATCGCCCGCATCTGTACAAAATGAACAGCCGGGTGAAGGCTGCGACTGTGATCGGCACCACCGAGGACGGGCGCAGTCTGGAGCAGCAGGTGCGGTTTCTGGATTTTGTGTACTTCAAAACCATTCAGTTTCCCGAACCGGTAGTCTCCATGCGGCTGGTTATCGACAGTGCCTACCCTGGGTCACGCTGGCAGGATACGGCAATTTCCGCCATCATGCCGCCCCATGATACGCTGAATACGTCGGAGCGTGCAGAAATATTCGGACGCTGGTGGGAGAACTACTGGGAGAGTAGTGAATGATTTCGTCCCCCACATTACAGCAAGCACTCACTATCCCTGAGCTACCGCGACGTATAGTGGCGCTTGAGCAACTTGCCGCGGAATATCCCGAGGAGGTCGAGCTTCTGTATCATCTGGGTGATAGCTACGCACGCTCGGGCGCGACAGGAGAGGCAGTTCGGGTGCTGAGCCAGGCTGCTGAGCGGCTGCGTGGAAGCGACCGCACCGGGTGTGACGAATCGATATCTTCCCGTGTGTTTCTGACCCTATCACAGCTGTACGGTGACGACGGGGAACATGCAGCAGCTGTGAGCGAGCTTGCATACGCCCACGAATACATGCCGGAAGACCGGAAGATTGCCTCAGCATATGCATTGATGCTGTTGCGATGCGACCGTACTGCGGAAGCATGTTCGGTCTATGATCATCTGTGGGAATCGGATAGCGAAGCACTCTCAGCATCTGATCTGCTGCATTCCTGTCGCGCGCTGCGAGCTAAGGGAAACCATGCGGCGGTTGTTGAACGGGTATCGTATCTTGAAGCTCGACATGGGCTGAGCTATTCGGCAGGGTTGCTGAGCTCGCCCTCCTACGAAGCCCTGGGTCGGTATATCGAAAGCTATCTTGCAGCGGTGCAGGACATGGACTGGTCTCGTTTGACCGGCAGCATAACAGATCAGCAGGTAGCCGAGAACCAGCAGCGAATGCAGGCGGCAGCCCGGGACCTTGTAGATGAAGCAAATCAAGATATGCTGGAAGCTGTACTGGCAGGAGTTGATCGCTACTTTTCCGGTAGTTTTGCAGCCGGCGCGGAATGTGTTTCCGGTGCCAATGGTGTTGATCTGTTGTACTGGCGATACCTCACGCAGGTGTGCAACCTTCGAGGCACCCCTGCTGATGTTGAGGTGCGTCGCCGCTACCTCGAACTGGAGCCGCTGTTTTCCCGTTTTCCCGGCTATTATTATCATCTGTGGCACGCACTGAGGGACGGCGACCCGTCATACTGCTTCCGTACCGCGCAGCAGCTTCTGGAAAAGACAATAGCCATAACCGGCAGTAGTACGTATGGCACCCGCACCAAGGAAGAACTGTGCCGTCTGGTGGGGCTGGATGCATCATGTGCCGAACGGTTGTTGACAGCACATGAGATGGAACAGCTTGTGACAACGACAGGGTCTGAAGTAAATGAAAGGGCTGCTGATGCAGTTCTGGACTGCCTTGATCTTCCAGCGACGGTGTACACCCCTCATGCAGTGCAGGCGGTGTGGGAGATGTGCAGCCACCCAGCGTATGTCGGGTACTTTCGCACACGAAGCACGCACTACTCACCGGATACACAGCGGATTCTTGCAGGTATCCTCCCGACAATCCCGTGAGACCTTCTCCCCCGCCAGGGGGCGGAGCGGAAATCCCGCAGGGCCGGGCGGGGGCCGCCGGCGAGGGGCAGTGAGCCGGAAGCGGCTCCCGCAGGAAGAGTGAGTCGGGGGTGGGTCAGGTGGTGCTTTGGACGGAGTGCGTGCCGGCCCGAGGAATTGCAGTGGAGCACCCGGTTGCGGCAGCCTGGTGCCGCAAGGCGGCCAGAATTCTTGAACAACAACACAAAAAAAGCGCGCTCCCTGAAGGAACGCGCTTTTACATAGCAGGGACAGGACTCGAACCTGCGACCTCCGGGTTATGAGCCCGACGAGCTGCCAACTGCTCTACCCTGCGTCGTGTGTGCAGAAGATATCAAATCGGCGGATATGCGTCAACCCCCAGGACGAGAAGATTGTAGGAAAAGTGGAGCCCCGTTCCGGCCAGAAGAATCAGCGAATCCAGCAGGGGGGCCGGGCCCTGGTAGGGATGGGTCTTCTCGCCTCGGGCCCCTGCCCGGGGGCGGCTGCGGGCATTCCGACGATCCCGAACATAGGCCCAGGGACGGCCATAGAGGAGGGCGGTGGTGCTATGGAGTGCCCCCGCCAGGAAGATGCGACGCAGGAAAATGCCCGGGGAAAGGAACAGGAAAAGAAGGTTCTCTGCCGAAGCAAAGCCGAAGCCTCGCAATGCTGCTCGTCCCGGAGGGTGAAGACGGCGCCAGGGTGCCACGGCACAATATTTGGCCAGTTCCTCCACCAGAGCGATCAGAAAGAGCCGTATCAGGGTTTCTCCGCGAGGAAGCCAGAGGGAAGTTCCAGGAAAGAACTGGCGCACACCCAGAAAGATAAGGAGTGCCCCCGCTGCGGCGCAGGCTCCGGGAAGCAGGTCGCCCCAGTGGCTTCCCGGGACGAGTTGCACCACCAGGATGGTCGAGAACAGGAGCATCGGGATGTTTACCCCCAGAAAAGCTCCGCTCACGGCGTTATCCAGGGACTCCCGGAGTATCTGTCAGAAGGGGTTTCAGCAGAGCTTCCAGTGTAGCAATCTGCTCGGGTGTGCCGATGGTGATCCGCAGCCATTGGGGCAGGCCAAAACTGGCCAGGGGGCGCACGGTGACTCCTCCCTCGGCCAGAAGATTCGCGTAGAATCTGGCCTCGCCGGGGAAGCGCGCCGTGACAAAATTCCCCTCCGACGAGGTATGGGCCAACTTGTGCCGTTCAAAGAGGGCGTTCATGAGGGCTTTTCCCTGACGGTTTGTCTCCAGGGAGGTTCTGATAAAATCCTGATCGTTCAGTGCGGCGATAGCGGCGGCTTGACCCAGGCTATTCACATTAAAAGGCGAGCGAACCCGGTTCAGGGCCTCGATAACCCCGGGATCGGCCAGACCGTAGCCCACGCGGAGGGCTGCCAGGCCATGAAGTTTCGAGAAGGTCTGAAGGACAATAAGATTGGAATGGTCTTTCAGGTATTGCCGGGCATCGCAGCTGGCAGGATCCTCCTGGAACTCCAGGTACGCGTGATCAACCACAACAAGTATCTGAGACGATATCCGCTCCAGGAACCGCTTTAGATCATCCTGGGAGATGGTTAGCCCCGTGGGGTTGTTGGGGCTGCAGAGAAAGACGATCCGGACCTGCCGTCCACCTGGTTCTTCCAGACGGTCGGCGATCCGCTCCAGATCGAAGGCCAGGTCGGGCATATCGACCGTTTCCACCCGGCCGTCGAAGAGTTTTGCTGCAAAGGCGTATTGCGAGAAGGTGTGGGCTCCCACCAGGACACAGTCTCCGGGGTTGATATAGGCTGCTGCGATCAGGGTGAGAACCTCGTCGGAGCCGTTGCCCAGGATTATTTCTTCGGGAGTGAGGCCCGCCTGCTCCGCCAGAGCCTGCTTCAGGGCCAGGGCTGTTCCGTCGGGATAGATGTGAGCTTCCGTTGCGGCTTGGCGGATCGCCTCGAGCGCGGCTGGTGAGCACCCCAGAGGGTTCTCGTTGGACGAGAGCTTGATTGCCCCGGGACGGCGTGCGCCGGGAACGTAGGGGGGCATGTCGGAAAGAATCTGTCGTGTTTTCACCGTTCTGTTTTTCACCATCCTATAGTAGGTCCTGGAACCTTCCCGGTCAACGCCAGATAGAGAATCTCATCTGTCAGGTCGTGCCACTTTGCTCCGGCTCCCTGCTTTCAGTCTCCGAATCTTTTCCGGAAGAATGGTTGGCGACGGGCGGCGGATTGTCTCGCAGGTAGGCGTGATCCTGACTAAGGTCTTCAATCAGATCAGACAGTTTCATGGTCAGGGAGTTTTCTGTGGTTTTTGCGAAGATCACATCCCGGGGTGATTCCACAGTCTTCTTCACGGCTCGCATGATCAGGTCTATTTCCTGATACTCAAAGCCGTGCATAATGATAACTCGTTCACTCATGAAGGAAGTGTAAACGGAAGAAAGGGGCTTCGCCAAGAGTGGTTTGCCGGCTTGCAGCGTCTCAATAATCTCTGCCTTGACTTTGTTCGGAAAAGTTCTTAATTTCTCGGTGCCCGGTTCAGGGCGGAGTTAGGCTAACAAATTTTGTTCCACTCGTGATATACTATGCTGAGACTATGCCGGGTGTACCAGGGCGCGGGAAATTTTCGCGTAGCAGGCGCTGAAAAGGAGTTTTCATGTTGATAGAACAGATTACCGAAAGCCTCGGGCGGTACCTGCTGGCGATCTACCATTTGGCTGCCGAGAACAAGGTGGCTCGTTCCAAGGATATCGCCGAAGTGGTGGGGGTGAGCAGACCCTCCGTAACGGGGGCGCTCCAGAAGCTGGAAAAGACGGGCATGATCAACTATGAGCCTTACGGCTATGTGAGCCTCACCGACGCGGGGGATGGTCTTGCCCGCAAGCTCCTTCTGAAGCATCGGGCTACCCAGGATTTTCTCCAGCTTGCCCTGGGGTTGCCCCACGAGCGGGCTCAGGAGGTGTCGGCTCAGATCGAACAAAGTTTGCCTGCCGACGTGCTTTGCAGGCTTGTGCAGTTCAACAATTTCTATCGCAACAACCCCGGAAAGCGTTTTGACTGGGACCCCGGGTGTCGTCACCTCTGCGAGCATCTCTATGGCATGCATGGTCCAGGTGGGCGTTGCGCCGACGATGACTCTCCCGGAGGGCCCGCTCCCGGCAGCGTCGACAACAACGAGGCCTTCAGGGAGCCTGTCCCGGTGAAAGCCGATTCCCCGGGCCGGCGGGGGGATAATCCCCTGGAAGAGCCCCCTGGCTCGCCCATCTCGCCTGTCTCGAGGCTTCCCAACGGTATAGACTGATCATCCCCTCCTGGCGCAGGGCCGCGCCAGGAAGCTGTCAGGGTGATGGTCCGGCGGTGGACTCCAGGGTATAGAGAGCCCGCAGTTCTCTTCCCAAGGGGGCCCACTGGGTTGCCACGGTCTGCAGCAGTTCCCGAGCCGGAAAATCTCCGCTGAAACTCTGGGCCTGGACTGTCTGGTAGTCGAAGGCAGGCGCGGTCCCCGAGAGGGTTCGGTCAATAAGGACGCTTCCTGCAATAAGGGCCTCCATGAACTCCTCCAGGGCGGTTCGAACACGGTGTCGATGTTGCTCGTAGAGTTCCGAAAGCTGCCGACGGGCCAGGGAGGAAGTGCCCGATCTGCGACGTATTCTCAAAAGCTCTTCCCCCAGAGTTCCCCGTTTTTCCCCCTTACCCATGAGCGACGAGAGTCGTTCCAGGGATTGGTCTATCTGAAGTGCCGCCTGATGCAGGGCGTTGCGGACGTCCAGGTGCTGAAAAACCGCATCGATCACCACTTGCGTTACCACCCGCCGCGTGTCGTGGAAAAACTCGCTTTCCCCCAGAAGCAGGACAAAGCCCATCGTGGTGGGGTAAAGCTCAGAAGGAAGCCATGACGGAGGGGGGCCGCTGACCTGAAAGATCTGTGAGAGCCGTTCCCTGAGTTGTTCGGTCCGGTGGGTGAGCAGCAGTGCCCCCGTTCGTTCCGTTGCCCTGGCAGTCCAGGTCTGGTGAAAGGTCTGCCACCATTCGTTGCGGATCAGCAGGGGCCGTATCTCCAGATAGGGGTCCTCCCAGGCAAGTTTTGTGATCTCCAGGAGGGGCACTGCTACCCGGAACTCTTCCAGTTCCTGCCATATCTCCCGGGGCGGAGGTGAGGGGAGGCGGGCCCGGCGACGGGCAAAATCGCAGAGTTCCTCCGTCGCGGTATGGTTTCGCTCGCGTCGGAGAAGTTCCATGGTCTGGTGCAGCTCCTGGAGTGGGGTCTGTACCACTCGCAGGGGCGTGCGGACCAGGCCCTGTTCAGCTGGAGGCAGGAGTGACTCCAGATCGGCCCGGACCAGAATGCTCAGGGCGGTGATGGTCGTCCACAGAGGGGTCAGGGTTTCTTCGATTCGATGTCGCCGGATCTCCAGCTCTTCCTTCAGGTGATTCTGAACTGCCTCGCGAGCCACGGCCAGGGTTGTCTCGGTGCTCTCCAGAAGGGTTTCCGGTATGCCTGCTGCGTCTTCCAGGGCCTGGTGGGTTTTGGGATCTTGCCGCGCCAGGGTTTCGACCAGAAACCGGCCCCGGTTACTGCTCTGGACCTCCCGGAGGAGCGGGATAAGTCGGCGCCGTTTTATCTCCAGGCTACGCAGGCGAAGGTGAAATCCGGGCAGAAGGGCCGGTACCGAAAGGTCCAGAATGTCTCGGGCAAGGGGGGCAAGTTTTCGTCGAAGTTCCTGTAACTCGTGCCGCCGTACCGTTTTTTCCACCGAAGTACCGTGCAGCAGAGCCAGAACTCGAAGATACCAGCGGTACCAGAGGGGGAACTCGTGAAAGCGCTGCCGGTAGACCGTCTCCGGGGCCGGTTCTGCCGGCGGGTAGGGGACGGTGTAACGCTCGCTCTTTCTCACTGGCTGTGCCCGGCAACCCTGCGGGAGAGATCGATGTCCACATGAACAAAGGAAAGGTCTCCGGTGAGAAAGATCCCGAACGAGGGCTTGCCGAAGCGGCCCATCACCTCGCCGGGGTTTGCCCAGAGCGTGTTCTCCACTTTCTGATGATACCGCTGATGATCATGGCCGCTGAAGACTGCGTCGTAGAGTCGGGAATGTGCCAGGCCCCGGGCGATCTCCGGATAGTGGTTCATGGCGATTTTTACACCCTCGAATGTAAGTTCTGCAACGTGCCCGTGGAGGGTCACGTGGGGGTGCTCTCCCGCGATTCTGCTCAGGAGCAGGGGGTCTCCGTCGTTGTTGCCCAGGATTGCGTGGATCGGCCCGGAAAATCCCCGGGCCAGCTGGTCCAGGGTGAAGGGGGCACAGAAATCACCCAGAAAGAGCAAGGTCCGGGCTTCCTGGTCCTGGACCTGCTGCAGAGCTCGTTCCAGGTTCCAGATGTTGTCGTGGATGTCGCTCATGATTGCAATCTTCATCGGTTCCTCCTTGATGCGAAGGTGTAGTAAGCTTCCTCTCGTGAATACACACGGGAACAACCAAAGGGTACAAAAAACCGGTCCCAAGGACCAGAGCGCCAGGGTGATTCAGGAAATTCGGCTCTCGCCCAAGGGGATCAAGCCTGTTCGCAACGGCCATCCCTGGGTGTTTCGCAACGCCTTGGGGGCGCCTCCCCGCCCGGCAACCCTGCCTGCATCGGTACATCAGGCGGTGCAGGAACATCCCCTGGTGTGGGACCATACCCAGCCTGCTTTTGCCTGTGACCCCTCGGGACGCCCTCTGGGATGGGGCCTCTATAACGGTTCTTCCCGATTGGCTCTTCGCATAATAACCCGAAACCCCGAGATACCGATACGGGGAGAAACATTTTTTCAGCTTCTTCGTGAAGCCGTGGAGCGTCGCAGCGAATTGCGGCGGGATCGTCCCGACGGGGCGGTGCGGCTTGTTTTTGGTGAGGCCGACGGTTTTCCCGGTCTTGTGGCGGATCTTCTGGGTCGTACCCTGGTTCTGGAACTTTCCGGAGCCTTCGCCTGGGATAATCGCCAATGGATTCAGGAGGAGCTGACCCGCCTTGTGAACCCCCAAGGGGTATATCTTTCTCCAGACCGGGATCTTCTTGGGCGCGAGGGTGTTTCAGGGCCATTTCAGGGCCAATGGATCTGCCCCGGCGGGAACAGGGAGAACCCGGAGAATCCGGAGAATCCGGATATTCTGGTCGAAGAGAACGGGCTTCTCTGGCACGCCCTGCCCGAGGCCGGCCAGAAAACGGGGTTTTATTGCGATCAGCGAGAGAACCGTCGCTGGGTTGGCGATCATGCCCGGGGCGCGCGCGTTCTGGATGCCTTTTGCTATCATGGAGGGTTCGGGCTCACCGCCCTGGCGGGAGGAGCCTCGTCGGTGGTTTGCGCCGACAGCTCTGCTGCTGCCCTGAGACTGGTTGAGGCCAACCGGGTTCTTCAGCAGGCTCCCGCCGATCGCCTCCACGTGGTGAAGGGGGATCTCTTCGAACTTTTGAGAACGAACGCGGTGCCTCAGGGCCTGGAATCGTTCGATCTGGTGGTCCTTGATCCACCCAAGCTTGTCCCCGCCCGGCAACACCGTGATGCGGGGCTTCGGGCGTACAAGGATCTGAACTTGGCAGCTCTTCAGGGGATGCGCAGTGGTTCCCGGTTGGTGACGTTCTCCTGCTCGGGTGCCATAAGCCGCGACGATTTTCGGACCGCCCTGGCCTGGGCCGCTGCCGATGCGGGAAGGGCGGTGCGAGTCGAGGGGGTTCTCTCCCAGGGAGCGGATCACCCTGTGCCACTGCACTTCCCCGAGGCGGAATACCTCAAGGGCTTTGTTCTTCGGGTGGACTAGCGCTCTGCCTCGTTCCGGGTGTTTTCCAACGGTGCCGTGCTGTGGTAGTCTCCGCCGGTGATGAAAGGCATAACAGTAGTTTTTTTCTGCGTTTTTTCCATGGCCCTGGGGGCGGCTCCCGCCGAGCTTCTCGAGCTGACCTCCAGCGAGCTCCGGTTCTCACAGAACGGTTCCGATGAGGTCCGTGTCGCCCGATCGCTTCGTCAGGCAACGGGAAGCAATACCTATCTTACCAGCGCTGCCCGTTCTCCCTGGGATGAACGGCGGCTTCTGGTGGCAACCACCTTCCACGGCATCTTCGAGAGTGAGGATAACGGGGAGACCTGGAGCGCCTTGGGTCGGGGCAACGGTCTGCGCACAATTTATAAAGGCAACGGTTTCTACGATGATATCGCCCAGGCAGCCTACGACCCATCGGATCGGGATGTCCTCTGGCTGCGTCGTGCCCAGTCGGGAGAGCTTCTGGCGATTGATCGCCGCCGTGGGGCCGTGGTGAACCTGCCTGACTCCCGGGGCCAACGCGCCCTGGCTGCGGCCGTTCCAGCCCGGGACCATCCTCAGGCCCGAATGTATCCTGCCCGGGAGCAGCGCATGGAGAAGGCTGCCGACAAAGTATCCTTCTTCCTTGCTCCCTGGCATGTGGGGCCTGATTCTCTTCCCGGGCACATGGAGTTTGCCCGGGAACAGGGGTTCAACGCCGTGGTAATCGACTTCAAGGATGACAACGGTCGCATTGCCTACGAAACATCTCTTGAGTTGCCTCGCCAGGTAGGAGCCGTCCGTCGTTTTTTCGATGCCCAGCGGGTAATCCGTACCGTTCACGAGAGCGATCTCTACCTGATCGCCCGGATTGTGGTTTTCAAGGATGAGCAACTCTACCGATATCAGAACAACCGCTACGCTCTCTGGGACAGTCGCCGGAACGCTCCCTGGGGTGTGTTCCGCCAGGAGACAACTGACGATGGAGAAACCCGCTCACGCCAGGTAGAGTACTGGGTAGATCCGTTCTCGGAGTTTGTCTGGGACTACAATATCGCTATTGCCCGGGAACTTCAGGAGATGGGTGTAGACGAGATACAGTTCGATTACATCAGGACTCCTGCTGACGGTCGGCGTCAGGATATTGTCTATCGCTACAAAGAGGACAGCCCCGCCCTGAACCGCGGTATCGATTACGGCGATCCCCGGGTCCAGGCTCTTACGGAGTTTGCCCGGCGTGCCCGGGAAGAGATCTCGATTCCAATCAGTATTGATGTCTTCGGTTTCAACGGCTGGTACCGCATGAGTTATCTGGGACAGGATATCGCGGCCCTGGCTCAGTACGTGGACGTGATCTCGCCCATGCTCTACCCCTCGCATTTTCCCAGGGCCTTCATGGGTGATTTGCCCTATTTGGAGTGGGCTGAATATCTCTATGAGGAAGGCACTGCCCGGGGGAGGCGGATCACCGGTGATACCGTGCTGATTCGCCCCTATATCCAATCGTTTCTGATTGGCGGCGAGTTGCGTTTTGATGAAGATACCTATACGGACTATCTGAAACGCCAGATCCGGGGAAGCCTCTCGGCCGGGGCAAGCGGGTTTACCCTCTGGAACTTTTCGGGGCGGTACTACATGGTGTCGCGAGGACTCTGGTTCGACGATGAGGAGCGGGACGGTCCCTAGGGATCGCCCCGGTGCTCCTGGTGCAAGGTTAGCTGATCAGGAGGTGCAGTAACTCCTCGTCGCTTTTGGCCTTGAGGAGTTGCTTCCTCATCTTTGCATCCTTGAGAAGCCTGCTAATCTCCGCCAAAAACTGTACATGCGGCCCCGTCCCGTCACGAGGAGAGAGGGTCATGATGAAGATCTGGGCCGGTTTCCGGTCCAGGCTCTCGAAGTCGATCTTCTTTGGCGATATCCCCACACACGCCACCAGAGAATCTACAGCGTCGGTCTTTGCGTGAGGTATTGCGATCCCGTGTTCCATTCCCGTGGACATTCCCGTCTCGTGAGCCAGGACGTCCTCCAGGGCCAGGGCCGGGTCTTTCACTTTCCCCGTTGTACAGATGAGGTCCAGCAGGGCCCGGATAATTTGATCCTTGTCCGATCCGGGAAGGTCGGTCGTTACAAGATCGACCGTGAGCGTTTCTTTGAGCATGGAGAGAAAAATAGGCTCTCTCGAGGGGCCTGTCAAGGTTAGGCCCACTCGGTGAGCCCTCGAGTTGATCCCCCGGGAGGGCGCGGAGATGCCGTGGGGCCAATCCGGAAGCTAATGACCCAGAGAACGCTTGTGGAACCGCACCACCATGTGGACCAGGGAAGATTCCTCGCTGGTGTTCTCGATATCGTGCTCCACGTCGCATTGATAGCGGATGAAATCTCCTTCGCCCAGGCGGGCGTCGCGGTCTCCGGCCCGAACATGAATGCTCCCCCGTATAACCGTGAGAAACTCCTCGGTGTTGGGAAAATGAGGAGCCGATCGCAGTGCGCCCCCCGGAGCAAAAGAGAGAAGGTACATCTCCAGATCCTCCACCATCTGGATTGGAGTCAGCACATCAATGTGAAGCCCTTCCTCATCGGTATCCAGGGCGATGATATCGTCCCGGGTGGTGACGTGAAACTTCCTGACGGGCTCCTCGCTGCCCTCAAGAAGGCGGTTGATCTCCACCTGGAGGCCCTGGGATATTTTCCACACGGTAGCCACCGTGGGGTTTACCTTTTCGGCCTCAATCTGGGAGAGCATCGCCTTGGAAACGCCGCTCCGTTCTGCCAGGACGTCCATGGTGAGGCCCGCCTCTTTTCTGATCCGCCTGATGTTTCCCCCGATCAAGGGAGGCTCCTGGGAGTGATGCTGGGTGCCTGTCATGATCCTAACCATACTCCTGATATCTTGTTTTGACAAACGCTCATTTCGTGAAGTACACTATGTTGAACGAAAGTTTATTATAGTGTATTATCGTGGTGACGAAATGTCAAGATTGGAGGGATCGTGAAGGGTATTCTGATAACCGGCGCCTTGGGACAGTTAGGAAGCGAGATCGCCACGGAACTCCGGCGGCAGCACGGCTCCGATCGGGTGGTCCTTACCGATGTGCGCGATCACATCAACCGGGATCTTGTTGAGGAAGGGCCTTTCTACAAGTTTGACGTCCGTGACGGAAAGACGCTGGCCGAAATCGTGGAGAAACACCGGATTGGCACAATATACCATTTGGCGGCACTTCTCTCGGCCACCGCCGAAGATCGCCCCCAGGAGGCTTGGGATCTGAATCTGAACGGTCTTCTGACGGTTCTGGAGGTGGCCCGGGAAAGGGGGGCAGCCGTGTTTACTCCCAGTTCGATCGGGGCCTTTGGGCCTACCACTCCCCGGGACTGGACACCCCAGGATACGCTTCAGCGTCCCACCTCCATGTACGGCGTGACCAAAGTGGCGGGGGAACTGCTGTGCGACTATTATCATTTCAAGTACGGTGTAGATACCCGGGGGTTGCGATACCCCGGGCTTATTTCCAGCAAGACCCCCCCCGGAGGAGGGACCACCGATTACGCTGTGGATATCTATTACCAGGCGTTGCAAACAGGGCGCTATCGTTGTTTCCTGAAGGGGGACACCTACCTGGACATGATGTATATGCCTGATGCGGTTCGGGCCGCTATTTCCCTGATGGAGGCCGATCCATCCCGATTGCGTCACCGGAATGCCTTCAACGTGACCGCCATGAGTTTTTGTCCCGAGGAGCAGGCCGCCTACATCCGGGCCTGCCTCCCTCAGTTTGAGATCGACTACGATGTAGACCCTGTTCGTCAGGCCATCGCCAATTCCTGGCCCAACAATATGGAAGATTATGCGGCCCGGGTGGAGTGGGGATGGAAACCGGAGTATGATTTGGAAGCCACGACCCGCGATATGTTGCGGGTTCTCTCACAACGACTGGAGGATGCCCGGTATGTATGGAGCGATGAAGGATGAATTGACAGCTTTGGCTGCCTCACTGCGCGGCCAGGGGCTTTACAAAGAGGAGAGGGTTCTCCTGGGCCCTCAAGGCGGGGTGATCCACGCCCGGGGAATCGATGGAATTACCCGTGAGGTCATCAATTTCTGCGCCAACAACTACCTGGGCCTCTCAAACCATCCCGAGATCATCCGGGCTGCCCGCCAGGCTATGGATCGCTATGGTTTCGGCTATTCCTCGGTGCGCTTCATTTGCGGGACCAGCGAGCTTCACAAGGAACTTGAGGAGGAGATGAGCTCCTTCCTGGGTACTGAGGATACGATCCTCTATGCGGCAGCCTTCGATGCCAACGGCGGGGTTTTTGAACCTCTTCTGGGCGAGCAGGATGCCATCATTTCCGATGAGTTGAACCACGCCTCCATCATCGACGGTGTGCGGCTCTGCCGGGCCAGGCGCTACCGCTATGCCCACGCCGACACAGGCGATCTGGAGACGCAACTTCGGAAGGCCCGCAGCGAGGGATGCCGGTTTTGCCTGATTGTTACGGATGGCGTCTTTTCCATGGACGGAGATATTGCACCCCTCCCGGAGATCGTTGAGCTCGCCCGCCGCTACGATGCCCTGGTGATGGTCGACGACTGCCACGCTACCGGATATCTGGGGAAGAGTGGCCGCGGAACTGCCGAGTATTTCGGGCTGGAAGGGGAGATAGACATCATCACCACCACCTTTGGAAAGGCCTTGGGAGGAGCTTCGGGCGGGTGTGTCTCGGGGCATCGGGAGATTATCGAGATCCTTCGTCAGCGTTCCCGCCCCTACCTGTTTTCTAATACCCTGGCCCCTGCGATCGCCGGGGCAACCTTGCGAGCCGTCCGGATGGTAGGTGAAAATCCCCAATGGTGTCAGCGGCCCCTGGAGTTGGCACGGCGATTTCGCACGGCCCTTACCGGGGCGGGGCTGGATCTCCTTCCGGGCGAGACCGCAATCGTTCCGGTAATGATGTACGACGAGGGGCGTGCTCTTGCGCTGGCAGAAAAGCTTTTTGAGGAGGGCATCTACGTAATCGGCTTTGCTCATCCCGTGGTCCCCCGGGGGCGTGCGCGAATCCGGGTGCAACTCTCGGCGGCTCACAGGGAAGAACAGGTTGACCAGGCTTCCCGGGCCTTTATCGAGATGGCCCGGAAGATGAAGCTAGTGTAGGGAAAGACCCCGGGAATTGAAAGAGAGGGTAAAGGGTCCTCTTCGGGGAATGAGCCCTCCCCGGGTGAAGACAAAAATCACCGGGGCTGCCAGGCGGCGCAGATCGTCTGCCAGGTCCTCGATCGTGAGACTTCCCTGGAGGTTATCCAATTTGTCTTTCCCGGTAAGCGCTGCACTGCCCGAGAGAGTTCCCTGAACGCGGTCTGCCTGGAGATAGCCTTTCTCGAGGGTGACTGTCTGATCCTCCCTGCGGGCCTTTACCTCGGTCCGGGAAAAGACAATCTCCCTTCGGGGCAGCAGGTCCGAGAGCCCTGCCCACCGGGAATTCAGGAGGTCGTGAAATCCCTGGCCCGGGTGAAAATTCCCCTGGCTCCCTTCAAGATGGATGTGCAACTCCCCCCGGTTGCGAAGCGAGAGAAAGGGCTGGGTAGTAACCTGGCTTCCTTGGGCGGAGAAGCGGAAGCTCTCCAGCGCGAGTTCGCCCAGCCCGCCAGGCAGGTAGTGTGCCGTGAATTCCTGCAGGTTCCCTTCCACGGAGAGCTCTTCCACGGTGCGTGTTGAAGGTGTCCCCTGGAGAAGCTGTACCAGCTCCCCGGGAAACCCCTCTGAACCGGGAAGGCTTCCCTCCAGAGTGACCCGGGCTTCCTTCAGTTCCATCAAGGGGCGGTCCCGTGGCGGATGCCCTTCCTGGAGGGCCGTTCCTTCTTTCGGGAATCCCCGGTCCCTCAGGACCTGTCCATCTTTCAGATGGAGGGAAATCCCGGAAAGGGGATGCGATTTGTCGATGATAAGCTTCCGCAGGAGTTCTCCCCGCTGCATGTGGAACTCCACCGAGCGCGCTCTGAGTCGAATAGTCCGCTCCTGCAGGGGCCAGGAGAGATCAGTGATTCGCAGAACCCCCTCCCGGGGGCGGAAGGTTATCGTCCCCTGGGCACCCTGATCTTTCAGGAGATGAGTCAGCTGGCGCTCCACCCGGCTGGACCAGGAAAACTCCAAAATAGCTGCAAGGGTTATCAAGGTGAGGATCAGCGCCGCCAGCAGGAGAGCGGCTCCTCCAAGAATGCTTCCCGGGTGCTTTGCAGGGTGCTTCACCGGGGGGGCTCCTCGGGGGTGGTTTTTTCGGGGGGAAGAACCAGAGGGCTCTCGGGATCCACGAAGAACTCTGCCAGGATGATCTCTTCCCTGCCCAGCCCCCCGTAGAGGGTGAGGGTGCTCTCGTAATAGGTTTCTCCCTGAATGTAATAGCCCTTCACCAGGGAGAGGTTCTCCAGGGTCTGATTGTAGTAGCGGGCAAAACGCTGGGGTGGGGTCGCCGGTTGACCCGGCGTTATGGTGATCCTCGACGGTGCGTTCTTCTGGTAGTGACCCGTAAGATCGGCGCTTCCGCCGAAGCCGCGAAGAACCCGCTCCTGGAGATCAAACTCGACCCAGAGCATTCCCTCGGGTGGGTTGGGCATCCGGGAGGTTCCGTATTGGCTGTGCAGTATCCACCGGGGGCCTTCCAGGGGAGCCTGAGGCGGAGGTGGTTGGGGCGGTTCAGGAGGTTCAGGTGCAGGCGTTTCCGCCGGGGCCACAGGCGGCTCCGGCAGGAGTTCCTCTTCGGGGGCGGTGCGACACGAAAAAAGCACCGCCAGCAGTGCTGACGCCGCGAGAGCCGTCAGAAAAGGCGTTATTCGTCTTCCCATGATCATGAGAGTGTATCACGACCTGGGAAGGGGAAACAGGGGAAGGGCGGCAGGAAAGGGCGTAAAAAAGAAATTTTTCTGAAAAGGTTTTCGAATAAAGATGTTTTTTCAGAAAAAAGTTGACCAGATCGAGGTTGGTCCGTACCATAGAGAAATATGGAACGAGAACGATCCACGATCAAGATGGTTGCCCGTGATGCGGGTGTTAGTCAAGCCACGGTGAGCCGGGTTTTGAATCAACCCAACCTGGTGAAGCCGGAAACACGGGACGCCGTGTACGCTGCCATGGCAGAGAATAATTATGTGCCTCCTGCGGCGGCGCGGCCCCCCGCAGAGAAGCAGGGTGTAATCGGTCTGGCATTGCACGATGTGCGTCTGGCCGTAGCAGCTGAGGTGATTCGTGCCTTGAGCACGGAGTTCACCGAGCATGGCTTCAACCTGATGCTCATAAACACCTGCGGCGAGCGGAACGTGGCACGATTCTTCCGGGATCACAGCTCCTACCGGCGAACGATAGACGGCCTCATTGCTTTTTCCATGAAGCTTGATGAGGAAGGCGCATCCTTCTTCCATTCCCTGGACCTGCCGATCGTCCTTATGCAGTCCAGGTGCCCCTCGGTGCGTTCAATCAGCACCAATAACTATCTGGGAGGCCGGGACGCAACGGAGTACCTCCTGAGCCGGGGGTATCACCACATCGCCTTTGTCGGCTGGGACGAGGACGACGAACGTGTCCAGGCGCGCCTCGCCGGTTATCGAAGCGCTATTGCCGGGTGCCGGGGAAGCGGGTCCCAGGAAATCATTGAGCGCGACAGCCTCTCCGAAGCAGGAGGCCACGCTGCAACACTGCGGATCTTCGAGCCCCGGGAATCGGGGCGACCCGTGCCCGATGCAGTGTTTTACGCCTGCGATACCATGGCTGTGGGGGGGCTCCGGTTCTTCCGGGAGCGACGGATCGCTATTCCCGAGGCAGTGGGAGTTGTTGGGTTCGATGATATTTCCATCGCTCCTGTGGTGGGCCTTACCACGATGCAACAGTTTTTTCACGAGAAGGCCCGGCTGGCCCGGACCTACCTGGAGCGGCGAATCTCCGGGAGGGACGATCATTTGGGAACAGACGAGCTTTCGGTGACTCCCCGCATTATGGTGCGCGAGACAACCCGTTAGGGCCGTCAGGGTGTTCGCTTTTTTGGGCGGGAATTTTCCACCATGTAGCGGATCAGATCGGATCGGGAGGAGATACGGAGCATCTCTTCCCTGGCCTCGGAGCTGTTCACAATTCCAGCGATCCCCGCCAGAATCTGCAGGTGTGGTCCGGGGTTATCCCGGGGAGAAGCTACCAGAAAGATAATTCGCGTCGGCTCTCCGTCGAGGGACTGAAAATCGACCCCCTTGGGAACGATGCCCACGGCGATGGTCAATTCCTTGACCCCCTCGGAACGGCCGTGGGGGATCGCAATCCCGTGCTCCATGCCGGTGCTCATCGTCCTCTCGCGCTCCAGGATTGCCTCCAGCACAGCCTCGGGATCTTTGAGTTTCCCCCCGTGCGTGAGGGATTCCACCAGTTCGCGAATTGCCAGTTCCTTGTTTTCCACCTCCATACGGAGGTGAATGCACTCTACAGGAAGATATTTGGGCCAGTCCACCACGGCGCGGTTGGTCTTCTCCACCAGGCCTTTGCGCAACTCCTGGGGTTTGGCAACGGTTTTTATGTGCCCCACCTGCTGCTGCAGACTCAGAACCGATTCGTAGACCAGGTTATTCACTAAAGTTACATCTTCCTTGCGGCAGGTGAAATGGAGGCTTACAGGGGTGGCCATGAGGGCAATGAAAACCGAATCCTTCCGCATATGGAAGACCTTGTGTTCTGTTTCCGAGCCTGTGACAAAGAAGCCCTCGTTGCGCATGGTCTGTATTACATCGGAGAGGAGAAATTTTGTGAGATCCTCCGAACCGAAGTGAAAGTCTGCAGCTGTTGTCTCGTGGTCCGTTAGAGCCTGGCGGGTGGTCTGGAGGGTTCGCGAGAGGAGCCTGTTGAAAAAAGGCGGTGCCACAAGCGTTGTGATCAGGGTCATCACAATGGCCACGCCGAAGAGTCGATCCTCCAGGACTCCTGAACTCAAACCGATGGCAAGCATTATCAGAGCCACTTCTCCACGTGGAACCATACCCATGCCGATTCTGATTGCTCCCGCCCTGTTAAAGCCCAGCACAAGTGATGCTCCCCCGCAGCCAATCAGTTTTGCTGCCGTTGCAAGGAGGGCAAAGAACACACCGAAAAACAGCACCTCCAGGGAGGTAATCACAAAAAGGTTCACCAGCATCCCGATGACAGTAAAGAAAATGGGGTCGAAAAAATGGTGAATAACCTCGATCTTTTCCTGTACCACATAGGAGATATCGGTGTTTGCCAGAGAGAGGCCCATCACATAGGCGCCGATGATCATGGCCAGTCCGGCACTCTCGAAGAGGCCGGCCAGAATCAGGGCCAGACCCAAGGCAAGAACAGCTATCTGGGACTGGTTGCGCACCCCCTTGAGAAGATTGCCGATCCGGCGGGAGAAAAGAATTCCCAAAGCAGTACATCCCAGCCAGACAGTCAGCGCCCTGGCCGCGATGGGCACCATAAACCGCCAGGTTCCCCCGCCGTTGCCCAGGGTTCCCTCCATGGCATCCACGCTGAGAATAACTGCCAAAAGGGTGATGCCCACCACATCTTCGATTACCGATGCCGAGAGAATAGTTACCCCCTCGGGACTCGCCATCTTCTTGCGGCTGCTCAGGATACGGGCAGAAATATCCACTGATGTTGCCGTAGCGACGACTCCCAGGAAGATATTTCCCGGTGCCAGGGGGGGATTGCCGGTCATGATCGTTGCCACGGTAATTCCCGCCAGAAGCGAGAGAGTTGCGCCCCCCAGCCCCACGACGCTTCCCTTGAAGGCAAAGCGCAGAAAAAGCCGCAGGTCCGTTTGGAGACCCGTGAGAAAGAGCAGGACAATCGAGGCGACCACGGCAAACCCGTAGAGTTCCGGTGTGATTGCCAGGGTTGTATCGGCCACGGGGAAGAGCCCCGAGGGATACCCGGGCAGGGGTAAGGCTCCCAGCAGATAAGGCCCGATGAGTATTCCCGCCAGGAGTTCTCCCATGATCGCCGGAATCCCCACGCGGCGGGCCAGATTGCTTCCCCAGTGGCCCGCAAAGAGGATGATCCCGATCTGAAGGGCCAGGACCATCATTCGGTGCTCCAGGGTATGGGCATAGCTGGAGCTGCCTGATCCAGCCAGGACGGGGGATAGAGAAAAGACAAGAAACAGGAGCGGGATAATCAGGGGCCGGGGGGAGAACTTCTTCGTTTGCATATATTTTCTTCGTCACACCTTTATTTTTTGCTGCAACAGATATCTGTCCCGGCTGGCTATCGGAGCAGACCTGTCCCGTTCCCCAGAGCGTGTCGGGCAAAACGATCTTCCTGTTGCATTATCCATATTGTATGACTATGAGGCAAAACCCGGGGGATGGCAAGTGAGCGACATACTCCCAAGATCTCCAGCCAGAAATCTTTGATGCCGAGGACTGGCTTCGAAGAGGAAAAGATGAGTATTCTCGTATGAGTATGAAGATCTGGACGGTGTTTTTCTTTCTTCTGGTACCATCCCTGGCATCCTTCGCCTCGGGAGAGGTCGTGATGAAGGCTCTCGCCCGGGCCTATCCCGATCGAATAGAATCGGTGGAATATCGCCGGGGTGAGTGGGCCCTCTCCATGGACGGTGAATGGTTCTCCTGGGCTCAGGGCCGGCTTTTGCCGGAGGCAAAGCGGGATCGGTGGCAGGAATTCGTGCCAATACGGTTCTATCGCTACGAGCCTGGCCCCTTTACCCCTCGGAAGATTACCCCTGAGGTGGAGGAACGCCTCCGTCAGAGAATGGTGAGCTTTGACAACGACGGGGAGGTGCGATTCAATGCTTTTCTTGACCGCCTCTATGGGATCGCATCACAACAGGAGGCTGAGCGAGCCATGGTGTGGCTCACCTTTCTGGACAGACCGGTGCAGCTTCACCCCTTGCTTCAGGACCCTCTCGGGCGTGTCGATCAGCGACTGCGCCTGGTGATGCTGGCAGATGGCGAGACCCGGGCGTTTGTGCGCGACCTTGCCCAGGTCCACGGCTTCAGCTGGCGCCCGATTGCAGGAACACCACGCAGGAGTTATCACAGTTACGGCGTCGCCCTGGACCTTATGCCACGATCCTTCCGGGGGCGCCACGCCTACTGGCGCTGGGCAGTAAACAGCGGAGTAGAAGAATGGTGGAATCTGGCTCCTCACCAGAGATGGACCGTTCCCCGGGAGGTGATCAAGGCGTTTGAGGCCGAGGGGTTTGTCTGGGGAGGAAAATGGCTCTATTTTGACGCAATACACTTTGAGTACCGACCTGAGATTCTCCTGATGGCCCAGCCCGAAGAGACAACGAAGGAGTGATCCGATTGCCTGGCTCCTCTCGTGCTGTGCCGGCAGGAGGTTTCTTCCTGAGGGTATCAGGCCTCAACTTCCGGAGACCTGTCGCTCTGCACATCCAGACTGTGATAGACCCGCACCAGTAAAATCGTAATAAAGGCCGTGTAGATTGAAAAGAGTATGGTGGAGAGAATCACCCCTAATATCGGGATGAAGACAATAGCGAAGTTCAAAACCAGGACGGGGAATGTCAGCCCCAGAATCAGCAGCAGCGTAATCAACGCGGCTCCCATGTTTTTTTTAACAGTTTTAATGCTGTGGCCTAAGGCTTTTCCTGCTGAGAAATTCTCCAGCATGACCGCAACCAGCGCAAACATGAGGAAAAAAGCTGCAATCAGGCCGGGAAGAATCAGCAGGATAAACCCGAACATTACAATGACAATCACCATAACGGAGGTTATGACAAGAGGGATGATACGTGAGACCAGGCGATCCCACCCGGTTTGTAGTGTCACCGATTCGCCCTTCAGGGCCATATCGGCCATCCCGACAGTCATGCCATGGGCCAGAAAACTGACAAAGCTGCTGATTGTACTCACAATCATGATACCGCCGATAGCTGCTCCGGCTCCTGCCAGGGCCCGTTCCGGGTTGGCAGCAATCTGCTCTCCGGAGAGATTGCCCAGCATGGGCATAGCTGATCCGGCAAAAACCAGATTGACAATCATTGAAAAGACGAGGGATGCCAGCATTGGGACAAAGAGTAACGGATTGTCCCGTGAGGCTGTGATGCTTTCCTTGAAAACCGTGAGGATATTCATGAATAGACTCCTTTTTAAAAATAACCATAATTCTATTATCTATAGAATAGTATGATTTCTGCTGTAGCACAAGTGAATTTAATAATGGTAATAGAGCATTGCGAGCGCCCAAGCACGACGAAAAACGATCCCGCTCCATCCCATCGGAATCTTCCTGAAGGATTTCACCAGCCAACAGAGACGGCTTCCAAGGGTAGGGTGGAGTGAAAACTGCCTCAACGTCTGAGGGGGGGGGCGGATCATTGCGCCTAGAAAACCACCAGTGGAATGGTGATGCTGTAGGTGGTGCCCTCTCCGCTCTGGATATCCAGGGTTCCATCCACCTGTTCCACCAGGGAGTGAATAACCAGCATGCCAAAGTTACTGCCCGAGAAGGACCGTTGATCTTCCCTGGTTCGCAGCCATTCCCGAGCGCTCGTGGAGAGCCCTATGCCGTTGTCGGCCACGGAGAGATAGAGACATCCTTTCTCTTCCCGGGCGCTGATTCTGAGAGTGGGAGTGAGGCCCCTCTGCGAGAGATAGTCCGGAGGAAAGGCGTGCTTCATGGCGTTGGTGATCAGCTCGTTCACGATCAAGCCGATCGACGAAAGGAGCTTCGTGCTGATCTTGAAATCGGTCAGATCGGTCTCGACCTGAAGGTTTCCGGCATCGGGAAAGATCGCAATAATTTCGTCAATGAGAGGCCGCAGATAGGTTTGGACCGCCAGGTGGCGGAAGTTCTCCGAGAGGTGAAGTTCTTCATAGAGCCGGCGGATCGTCTTGACCCGGGAACTTGCGTCCAGGAGTGTCTTAACTGCCTCGGGTTGGTTTGTCGCCAGGGCCTGCATGCTCAGAAGGCTGGCTGTCACGTTCAGGTTGTTCTTGATGCGATGCTGTGTCTCCTGAAGCAGAAGCTCCTTTTCCTGGAGGAGCCGCTGGATTCGTTCTTCGGAACGCCTGCGCATGATAACCAGGGCCACGTTTCGGGCGTAGATTTCCAGTTGAGGGCGGTTTTTCAGAGATAATCCTGCAGGCATGACCATGCTGATGTCTCCCAAAAACTCATCCTCGTGGCGGAGAAGGAGGCACATCGTCTCTCCCAGATTCCATCGGTTTTCCAGGGATATAACCAGCTCGACAGGGGCCAGATCGGCGCTCCACTCCGAGACGCGGCTGAATACGTGAAAGGGCGATTCCCGAAAGAGATCCCGGCGGATCTCGTCGAACTTCCAGGTGTGTCCCTGCAGGATCTGACCCAGGGTCTCATGGATATCAGCAATGAGGTCGGGAGGGCCTGCCACGGCCCTTGTTATTGTGCGGGATCCATCCCGGGAAAAGGCATTGTACATGACAAAGATGGCACCCGAGATTGAACGAACCGTCTCGACAATCTCCTGGAAGTCCAGATCGCCAAGATCAAGATCCAGGAAGCGTTCCGACGCCTCTGCCAGGATGCCCAGCACCCGAGCCTGTTCTTGAAGGGTTTTTCGCTTGTGTGTCTCCTCTGTTACATCGGTGAAGATCACAGCAAAATGTCCGGGATGGATACGGAAAGCCCGGACAGCGAAATATTTTTTGAGTTCCCGGGAATAGGATTCGATCAGGGCGTCCTCACCCGTCCGGACCACCTCGGCGTAGGTTTCTATCCAGGAACGCTCTGTCCCTGGCAGGACCGCCAGAACCGTTTTTCCCAGAAGATGTTCTCTGCGGAGGCCTGTGATCTTTTCAAAGGCGGGGTTTATCTCGATGAAGCGGTAGTCCAGGGGTTCCTGGTCAGAGCCGTAGATCATCTCGTGAACGGCAAAAGCCAGGGGAAGGTGCTGGAAGAGTAATCGATACTGGTGCTCGCTTCGGCTCAGAGCCTGCCGGGAGTGGAGAAGTTCCTCTTGGGTCCTGAAGAGGTGCAAGGCCAGGGTAATGGTTGTTGCATAGGTCTGGTGATCGCTTTTTCTGGGAATCGAGGTGCGGGGAAAAAGTCCCGGGAGAAGAGATGCCCAGGAGGATGCCTCGCTCTGGATGGTATCGAGCCGGGGGGGGGCGTGTTCCCGGGAAGAGAGAAAAACCAGGGGAAGATCCCCTGTGGCTAAAACGGTTCGAGCCATCTCCTCGCTTTCAAGGCAGGATACCTGATCGATCAGGACCAGAGGGGGGGCGGACAGGGAGGCCAGAAGCTCCTCCACTGTCTGTGTAGTGTCGGCCACGGAGAGCAGGTACCCCAGGGAATCTGCCACCTGGCTCACAAAAGAGATTAGGAGAGTATCCTGTGCCACCAGGAGAATTACGGCCTCCCGGGGCTCTTTCTGCTGTTCTTGCCGTTCCATCCAACACCAGTGTAGTCCCCTCCAGGTGTTGGGGCAAATATAATGCAGAATTTACCGAAAGGTTTCAAAGTCTAGAACAGATCCGGGAAAGCCTTGCGTGCGGTCTCGGCCACGGCACCCTCCGAGACGCTTCGCCGGGTGACCCAATCGGCTACTGCCTTGAGTTCCTCCACGGCGTTTGCCACGGCCACGCCCGTTCCTGCCTCCTGGATCATTTCCAGGTCATTCAGGTTGTCTCCAATGGCGATTACCTCATTCATGGTGAATCCCCTGTGGGCAACAAGCGCCTGGAGAGCCGTGGCCTTGTTGGTATTATCCGCCACGATCTCGATGAAATGGGGCATTGACGTTACTACGGTCCAGCGTCCCCGACCGAGGTCCCGAAGGCTCTGGATATGTCCCGGGAGACGTTCCTGTCGATCGTGACAGACAAGTTTTGGGGTTCCCCCGTGGGGGTGGATCGCTTGGGCTATGTCCGCAACAATCCGGTATCCCATACCTGCCGCCGTAGCGTAGCGGCCCACGTAGGGATTGTCTTCCTCTACAAGGATGGTTGAATCCTCATAGCCCTGAAGAGTTACCCCCTCCTGGAGACACCAGCGGCGAATTTCGGTAACCAGATCCGGAGCGATGTTGCGCGCCACCAGAGGCGTTCCCCTTCGAAGGGATGTAACGCGGGCGCCGTTGTAGGAGATAAAGTATTCCGGTGGTGTTTCCGGAAAAATGTGTTCCAGGATCTTTTTGGTGCTTCCCGTGGCCCGACCACTGGCCAGGACCACCATGATCCCCTCTTCGTGGAGCCGTCGCAGGGCGGCTATGTCGTCAGCAGCAATGTCCCCCTGGTGGGGGAGGAGTGTGTAATCAATGTCTGAAGCAAAAAGTTTGAACATGGCGCCAGGACTGTACGATATTTCCCTTCGAAGCTCCAGACGTTGGGAACTCCGGGGGGTACTCTGGTGATCCTTCGGACCGTCAAGCGCAGAATGTCAAGAAGAAATATTTTGAGCCGATGATTAATGACGAGTCGGAGTGAGATTGTGTACAAAGGATCACTATGAAGCTAGTCATGCTTGCCTCCCCATCGGAAGAGTCTTCGGCAGAAGCGCTCTGTGCAGAACTGGCGCAGGAGTCGTTTGAGACAGAAATTGCTCTCCTGGGGAAGGAGGGGCTTCTTTCGCTCACGGCAAGTCTTGAGAAGGCTACTCACGCTGTTGTCCTTCTGCAACAGGAGTGTCTTCTCTCAAAGGACTATTATTACGCCCTGGGGTTCTTTCATGGCCGGGCTATTCCCTGGATGATCTATGTTCCTGATTCTCTGGAACTTCCCGATTATCTGAAAGAACAGCCCGCTGTTTCTGCTTTGCCGGAACTAGTAGAACTTCTCAAGGAAGAGCGGCTGCGCTGGACTGCTCTGCGGGATCGCCAGCGCGCCAGGGAAGAGCTGACAAACCTCGGCTACGCCCTCACCGATCAGGCCTTGGCGGATTGCGTGTCCGAAGGCGTCCTGGTTGCGGTGGAGCGGTACATGCAGGGAGGTTTTTCTCCCGATGCGAGGGACAACAAGGGGGTGCCTCTTCTCTGTCTGGCCGTACGGAACCGCCATACAGGAATGGTGCAGTTTCTCCTCAGTCATGGAGCCGATGTCAACGCTACGAGCGAGGACCGTGGAAATACTCCCATCATGGATGCCGCCGCCGATGGAAACTCGGAACTTACCGGTCTTCTTCTCCATGCCGGCGCGGCCCTGGACGGTCAGAGCAAGAATGGTCAGACGGCGCTGGTGCTTGCCGTGGGGCAGGGCGCAGAGAAGACAGCCCAGCTCCTTCTCATGGGTGGTGCTGATCCGCACATAAAGGATCAGCTGGGAATGTCGGCTCGCAAATACGCCGAGCTCTTCCGCCTGGAGCTGGTCCTCGAGCTCATCGATGCCCGCGAAAGCGAGGCCATGACCGAGGTCAGGGCGAGAGAAAGCGATCTCCCTGACGAAGAGGATGGTTGACGGACCTTCAAATGCTTTCTATAATCGGCTTCCGCACACGGGGTGTAGCCTAGTGGCTAAGGCGCCTGCTTTGGGAGCAGGAGACCGCCGGTTCGAGTCCGGCCACCCCGAAGTTCTCCCCTCTGCGCCCATAGCTCAGCTGGATAGAGCATCGGCCTTCTAAGCCGAGGGTCACAGGTTCGAGTCCTGTTGGGCGCGCTTGTAAATGCTTTTCATGCAATGAGTTGGAAAATACCGGCAATAGCCGGTCGGAGAAAATCCGACAGGAATCCGACAATGAAAAATCTTCGATACTCCCTTACACGCCAACCGCGAAACAAAAATGAACTCAAAAAAAAGAAATCCGGCCAGAAATGGATCGGGACATGGTACGTGCGGTGGAAGCTTCCGGATGGGAAATGGACTCCTCTGCGATCAACAAATTGTGGTAACAAGGCCGACGCGATAGCTTGGTGTGATGCCCAGCTTAAAGAATCGCAAGACGAGCAAGAGGTGAAAAAAGTAAAAAAGAAAAATGATGTCCCCCTCGGCAAATACACTGCGGGTTTTTTTGACTGGCCAGACGGCCGCTATGTCACAGACCGACAAGCCGGGGGCCACCGGGTATCATACCGATCAGCGCAAAGCCACCGAGTCGACTGCAAGAACCACGTGCTACGCATCCTGGGTGAGAAAACTCTTCTCACGGAGATCACTCGTCGAGAGACCCGCCGTCTGCGGGATAGGCTCTTCCAGGAAGGGAAGGCGCCGGCAACGATCAACCATGTGATTAACACCCTTTCGGTCATTCTCCAGGCAGCTGAGGAAGACGAGATCATCCAGGCGATTCCCCGAGTCTACCGTGCTGGTGGCGGAAGCAAGAAGAGGGGGGCCCTCACCAGAGAGGAAGCCCAGAGCCTGCTTGGGAGCCCAGAAGCGTGGCGGAACGATCTGGAGCGGATTGCCTCCGAGGTCGCTGCGCGCACGGGGCTCCGGAGATCGGAGCTCCTGGGGCTCACGGCGAACCGGTGCCACCGCGATCATATCGATGTCAGTCATGTCTGGGAGCCTGTGTCGTGGAAGCTGAAGGACGCGACAAAGAGCGGGGAGTCCCGGATCGTCCCGATTTCCCGGCGGGTGAGGACCTTGATAATCCAGCTTCTTCGCAGGAGTCCCCACCGGTGGATCCTTCCGGCGGACCAGCAATACGTCTTCTACCACGAAACCAACCCGCGAGCGCCCTACGACGGACGGGAGATTACGCGCGGGCTCTATCACGCCATGGAGTACATCGGGATCTCAGAGGAGGAGCGCCAGGCTGCGAGCTTGACCTTCCATTCCTGGCGGCATTTCGCGAACTCCCAGATGATCGAAGCTGGAATCCCCGAGGCCACGGTGCGCGCGATGATCGGCCACCAGAGTCAGGCAATGACCATGAACTATTACCATGCCCAGGATCTCGCCCGAATTGTCGCCGCCCAGGATGACTGGTAGGGAGTGGTCCGCACGAGTATCGAGCCCAGGAGCCGTCCGGTTTCCTGGGCTTTTTGTGGTGCGGGGTTCGTCCGGCGGATGATTCTTTTGCAGGAGACGACAGTTTGTGTCGCATCCCCTTTGCTATGCTTATATGCTTGGGCAACAGGGCCTTGGTGAGGCCTGTCGAGGTGGTAGGGCAGGGGGGCTTCAGGGCGGGATTTTTCTGGCCCTGATGAGGAACCTGTGGTACGATTTCGGCTGTTTATTTCGTGCGTAAAATATTGGGCAGGGAAGCTTTTGGGCGGAACTGGGGGAGTTCTCAGGGATCAGGTTGAGGGTTTTCCGTGATAATGAAATATCGAGTAATCATGTAATGTATGTTCGTCTCGACGGGGGGCATTGGGCTCCCGAGGACGGCACACCCTATTTTGGAAAGATATGATTTCCCGGGATTGGGGAACCCGATTTGTGGGGTTCGATCGGCGAAAGAATCCTGGACTGCGCAGAGAATCTTTTCTGCTGGTCAGATCTGAATTGTCGGCGGATAATGGACCCGGATTTTTTTGGTGGATCTGGAATAGAGGGATTCTCTTCCAGGAACGCAATGATCATGAAGGAAGAAGGACGTGCCTGATGGCCCCAGGTGTTCGTTGATGCTATCGGGGGTTTGAAGCAAGCGAACAACAGCTTAAACCTGACTCGCCTATTGGCACGGATTGCGATCCCCTACCCGATAGCATAAACCGCGCCAATTGACGGCTCGCAGGTTAGGCCAGCGTTAGCGAAGGAGGAACCAAAATGGACGTGACGGTTAGGACAAAACAGGAACTCAAGGCGGCAGTTGAGCGAAGGGAACCATCAATCATCGTGGCGGACCCTGATCTTGCTGCCAAGATCAGAAAGGTCAAGGGCGCGAAGAGACTGTCTAAGTGGGCGATTGGTCTCGCAGTGGCAGGCGCTACTGTAGGCGGCGCAGGGCTTGCGCTCGCGCCTGCAACAGGCGGGGTATCTGCAGGCGTCGGCGGGGCCGCAGCCGGCCTTTCAATGGGTGCTGCCGCGGTGGGCGGAGGGATGTCCAGCGGCGTTGCCATCGCAATTGGAGCGCTCGCCATTGTGGGTGTTGCTGCCTTGTACGCCCTTTGGAAGGACTACGATGTCAGCATCGAGAGGATCGGACCTATCGAGGGAATCAGACTCACGAGAAGGTCATGACGATCCACATCCAAAAACAGCCGGAGACCTTGGCGGACCGCATCTTACGGTTGTTTGGGAAAGAACGGGCCTATATTATTCCCACGGGCGTCGAAAAGGCTCATGGCCCATAGTTGACCTCTTCAGGATTGAGACTGGCTGGCATGAGACTCTCCCACTCACCAGAAACACGGAGCTCGGGAAGCTTGCTCAGCACATAGTAGTGGAGGGCTTGTTGGCACACACAAGATACCGGCTGAATACCGGTGTTCTCGAAGGTATGAACAACAAGATCAAGGTGATCAAACGGGTCGCCTATGGCTTCCGGGACGACGAATATTTCTTTCTTCGCATCCGTCACGCATTCCCCGGAATTCGACGATGAAGCAATTAAAAGCGAGATGGTTTTGTCGAGTGCGTTTTGAGCTTTTTAGTATCTCTTAGTATTTATAAATTGCAAGACAAAGTCAATGTTGAATTCGATTGCTCTACAAGTAAGGTTTTCACACAAGTGTTGTGGATTATTTTTTTTAAAACCTTCCGGTCGAAGTGCGCTGCATAATAAGGATTGAAATTTGTTTTCAAATTGCTTTGCGTACTCTCTGCAATGATCAACAATTGTTTTTTCTTGGAAGCTATATTCTTTTCCGATTATGCCAAGAAACATTAATGTTCCTTCTACTAATCCGCATTGGGCACCATATTTTCCAGCACCATGCATACCTATCGCAGCACTAATGACTTGTTCTGATAAATTTATAGAAAACATTTCAGATAATAGTTTTATTTTGGTAGTCGCGCAATTTAGATCATACTTCCAATAATATTCTTTTACTTTTTCAGAAATTATTTCTTTCTGTGATATTTGGTTAGTCATTTTTTCCTTTCTTATAACGCATGTCTCAGGGGCGCTTGGAGCGCAGCGGAAAGCGTCACCTGCGACCAATTGTTGTGCTTTTATCTTAATTCCAATATTTTACTTATTTCGATATGAAATCGTTTTTGTTGACCGCTTGAAGGGAATGGAACTACGATTTCTTCGTTTAAAACACGAAATCCCTTTAATTTCAATTTTTCTTCAAGTAACCGGCAAATATTTGCTTTAATCAAAATCAACTGAGATTCGATTCCATTAATGCTCTCAAGATCATCAATTAAATTGTTAAAGTCTGAAAGGATTGTAGACTCTCGTTCTTTATACTTCATTTTATTGATTGGTTTGTAGGTCGAATCAACTAAGAAAAACCCTTGATTCTTAAAGTGTTCAAGACCATCTTTCTTATCGATTGGTTTATAATGAAGGGCCTTCATTATCTCATTGTACAAAGGCTCAGTCGTTGATCCCGTCTCATCATAGAAATATTTACCTGATGCTGGAGGTGATTCCAAAATGAAAATAATCCTCAAGATTTCCGGTAAGTACTTGTTCCTTAATTTAAGATAATACTCTTTATCCATTGCCTATTCTGGTATCTGTAGCACAACATTTGCTTAACTTGCGTTGCGTAGCAACGTCAAGTTGAAGCAGTTGTTAGATTATCAATTTCGCCCAAAACCCTTTTGTAGTACTCTGTTCCTTCATAATTCATTACTTTAGTTACAATTCCAAGTGACATCATAATGTCCGACTTAGATTTACTAAAATGCTTTTCCGGACAATGATAATAAATAGTGTGAATATCCATGTTCATTTTATTTAATAGCCGTGCCCTATTTGAAATGAGCCACCAAATATCAATTTCTTGATAATTTAATCCTAAACCTAATATATGAATGTCATTGCTAAAAAATATATCAACCCACGATGTATACTGATTTTTATTCTTAATAATTTTTTCGATATCAAACTTTTGAATATTTGTATTTTTATAATTTAAAGCACCTGTTATGTAATTCCTCAAATGTTGTAATTGTCCACCATAGTGTTCAAATCCAAGTGTGATTGTATCAGGTAAAGCAGATTCTCCGTGAATATGCCAAATGTTAATATCATTGTTTTTAGTATGCCTGAAAACACTATATTTCTTTTCATTAACTATGCCTTGATTTTTTCTAGAGAATTCTTTGCCAGAAATAGCAAGTTCTAAATTGTAATCATAATTTGTTGTTATAACATTATTGCTTCCGAAATCCACAATTAGTTTATGGATCTCATTAATTTTTCCTGAATCTACAATATTGCCGATAAATTCTTTTAATTGGTATTCATTTAGTGATTCTTTATCATAATTAAATTTTTTTGAATATAAATAAATTTGCTCATATATGAGTGGAAAAGGAACGTTATTAAAATCTATATCATTATTATAATTACAATATGTAATAATATCATTTAAAATGTTATTCCAATTAATATTGGAAGATTGATTGTTTACGTCATTTCCTATCACTAATATTGGTTTAATACTTATTCTCCTAATAACACATTATCAAGTTCTCAATTTGCCCGAAGGGTCAATCTAACAACAATTAGGCAGCCCCTGATAATCCATTAGCCCCGTAAATCCGTCCCCCCAACTCCCAACACTTCCCCCGAAAAACAATGCCAAAACTCTACCACGGAAACCGCCCTCGGGCTACCAAAAAGAAGCTATCTCCCCCTGTACCGTTGAGACCGCTGTATCCGGTATATCTTCTCTCATCTCGATTCTGGCAGATGGCGGATATCCCCCAGCCGCCCACCACGAAAACTTTTGAAAAACTTTCCTCCCCAGACAAGCAGCAGAACCCACCGGCCCCTCTTGAGGGGTATGAAACACTACAACGAGACAGAGTTGTTGGAACTGGGAATCGTGGTGAAGCCGGGCCGGTATCTTGTCAATCTTGAGCCGCTGGTCATCTATTAGCAGGACAGCATTCCGCTGCCCGGCACTCCTGATCCTGGGGCGATCCAGGAGAGCGAGAAGGGCCTGCGCGGGGAGACCCCCCTGGGATGCCTGCCCCTGCGGTATCCGTGACGATGGGGGAGGGCGTAGCCAGGTTGGGTCTCGCCCTGCCTGGCGGGGGCTGGGGGCGGACCGTCTCCACCGAATGGTAAAATGTCGGCATGATCAATCTCAAAGATCAGATGTCATTTGTGTTGAAATGTTCCGCGCTGCTGGGCTTCTTCAAATCTTTCCCAAGGCATGCTGAACCGCCTGCTCAGCATGTATTTCTGTAGTATCGTAGAGTCTGACCTTCGTGTCCGGACCCTGGATCAAAAGACCTATTTCCGTGCACCCTAAGATCACCCCTTGAGCACCGCGCTCAGCCAATGATGCTACTACATCAAGATAGAAGGTTTTTGAATCGGGTTTGACCACCCCTCGGCACAGCTCATTATAAATCACCGAATGAATACGCTGTCTCTGGTTCTCATCTGGTACAACAACCTGTACGCCATGATCTTGAAGGCGACCCAGGTAAAAGGTCTGCTCCATAGTAAACTTTGTCCCCAGCAGCCCTACGCATGTTACCCCATCTGTTTTGAGTACGTTGGCCGTGGCATCTGCGATGTGAAGAAGGGGGATGCTTAATGAGTGCTCAATTTCGGAGGCGACTTTATGCATCGTATTCGTACAGAGAACCAGGAACTCTGCCCCTGCCGATTCAACTGCTCCACCAACTGAGACAAGTATTTCCGCTGTTCCCTGCCAATCTCCCCGGTGTTGTAACGCCTCAATTTCTGCAAAATCCACGCTGTAGAGAACCAGCCTTGCCGAATGGAGCCCGCCTAGTTCGTCTCTTATTTTCTGGTTTATCAGCCGGTAATAAGTCTGAGTTGACTCCCAGCTCATTCCGCCAATTAGACCTATGGTTTTCAAGGGAAACCTCCGTGTGATCATCTCGAGTTAACGCTTTGATAGGTACCTGACGATAAGACCTAAATTAATAGTGATAGCGGCACGAAATTATTGTGATCGCACTATCATCAACCGTATAAACTAACCTATTCGTATCGTCCATTCGTCGCGACCAGAAACCGGACAAATTTTCCTTTAGTTGCTCAGGCTTACCTATGCCCTCAAATGGAGAACGCTTAACATCCGTGATGAGCTTATTTATACGTTTAAGGGTTTTCTTGTCTTGCGTCTGCCAATACACATAATCGCTCCAAGATTCATCCGTCCAAGATACTAAGCGACTACTCATCGATTACATCTCTTTGACTCACTTTACCCGCTTTAAATTGAGCAATTGAACGATGTAAGTGCTCAGCATTTGCTGGAGAACGAAGCAAATGAACCGTTTCCATTAAGCTGTTATAATAATCCAATGACATAACAACAGCATCTTCAGAATCTCGACGTGTAATCACGGTTGTATCTGCGTCATTAACAACGGTATCCAAAACGCTCTTTAAACTATTTCGGGCTTCGGTAAAAGACACAATTCTCATAAAACCTCCACATGTCCGCTTAATGAGACAAGTATACAACTAAAAAACCAACTTGTACAGCCAATGGAACATAAGGCTTCGGTGCTCATGATTGGGTGCGCACCTGACGCATAAGCCCAATCCCCAGCATGAGCAGTCTCGTGGCACGGGCCTGGTTTGTCAGAATCACGACACCCGTCCTGGTTTCTGCATCAATAGAGAGATACGAGGCATATCCGCCGACCATCCCGTTGTGCCATACCACCTTTCGATTGCCGAGAAACCGGTCTAAAAATGTTGGTTGCATCCAGCCGATGCCGGTGACCCCCTCCGATTGTGGCCTGCGCATCGCATCAAATTGCTGTGACGCTGACCCTTGTTCTCCAAGGCAGGCCTCAATGAACCGAAGCATATCTTTGGCGCTGGAAATGTAGGCGCCCGCGCCGGCCAGCGCCGCAAAGGTCCATATCCCTGCAGGTTCACCTTTTGCCGTGTATCCCCGGGTCAGGCGATCTTCAATATCCGGGGTCAAGGTTATCACGGTTTCGTTCATACCAAGGGGTGCCAGGACCTTTTCCCTGACCAGGGATTCGTAGTCTCTTCCGGTGACATGCTCAAGAACATGACCCAACAACCCCATGCCGAGATTGGAATACTCGAATCGACCAGGTTTGCGCGTGCCCTCTGTGGTTGCCAGATAGTCGAAGACAAATTCCGGGCCGAGATAGCTATAGGGGTTGCCCATCAGCTCCTCTTTTCCAGCCAGTTCAGTTGCCTTGAGCTCGAGCGACTTGGGGACGCTCGGAAAACCGGAGGTATGGGTGACGAGTTGCTTTAGGGTGACACCTTGGGCCGCTGGTGACAAAGGTATCGAACCGCCAAGCAGTTCATTCAGCGTTGTTTCCATGGAAACAACCCCCTCGTCGCAAAGGGTCTGCAATAGCGTCGCGGTAAAGATTTTGCTGACCGATCCGATTTGGAATGCCGTCGTGGCATCGGGGAGTACCGGGGCCTCTGTGCGGACAGTTCCATATCCGCGTACGAAGGAGCGCCCATCCCTGTACACGCCAACTACTACGGCAAGATGCAATTTTTTGCGCATGAACTGAATCAGTTTTGCATCAACTGCGGCCTCAAGGTTTTTGCTATCGTCGGGATTTCTCATCCGATGCTTCAGATACAGTACGGCCAATGAGACCGCAAACACGACCAGGGCCATGGATATAACAACAATCTTCATGTGAGTAATCGAGCCTCCTGAACCACCATAGATCCAAAGAGGAAAAACATGAAGCTCCCGACATAATCCCCGATAACCAGCACGTGAAATTGTTGAGCTCCGACTTCGGTGCTACACTTGTTCCCGTGAAGATAGACCGGCTTCTTGCGATTATCATGTGCCTCCTGAATCATGACCGTCTCTGCGCCCGGGAGCTCGCTCAGCGCTTCGGAGTCACCGTCAGAACGATCCAGCGTGATATGCAGACCCTCGAACTGGCAGGAATACCGATCTACGCGGTCCAGGGCTCCGGTGGCGGCTATGGGATCATGGACTCCTACAAGCTGGATCGACAGTTGATCACGGCCGATGATTTCTGTCGGATCATTACCTCCCTCGAAAGCGTGGGAGCTTCAATGTCGGACCAGTCCTTTGGTGAAACCCTCGAGAAAATCAGGGCTCTCGTGCCCGACCGCAGCATGGATCTTCTGGCTGCGCAAAATGAGAAACTCTCTATGGATTTCACGATGCTCGGTGGAGACCCTCGACGGGGAGGAGTATTTCGCTGTGTTCGGCAGGCTGTGGAAGAGGAGCGTCCTCTGAGGTTCTCCTACACCAGCAACAAGCTTGAGTCCTCGCTCCGGGTAGTGGAGCCCCTGACCATCGCCTTTCGATGGCGGTCGTGGTATCTCTACGGCTATTGCCGCCTCAGGGAGGATTATCGCCTGTTCAGGATTTCCCGTATCGTTGATCCGGAGATTCTCTCGCCTCGCTTTGTCCGGAAAAAGAAGACCCTCTCTGAGTTCCTTGGAGAGGCCCAAGGCGATTCACCTCCGGGTGCGGTGGAACTATCCCTCAAGTTTTCTCCTCTCCTGCGGCCGATCGTGGAGGAATGCTATGACGCAGGGCAGGTAAAGACCTTGGCCGATGGCTCCTCCCTGGTGACGCTTCGAATGCCGGAAGATACCTGGCTCTACGGGTATCTTCTCTCCTTTGGTCCCCACCTGGAAGTTCTGGAACCGGAGCATATCCGCACTATTATCCGGGAATCGGCGGAGAAAGTGGCAGCCCGGTACGGCTAGCCTCCAGAGTCTCGGATCTATCGCAGGTCACTCCGCGTTTTGAGACTCTGGCTTCTTGTTCCAGGTAGTTTCCACAGGAATGCTCCCGATTTTCGTCTTGAAGATTCTTCGGGAGTGTATAAAAATATCACTGTGATGTACGTAAGTCGTCTCAGATCCTGTGGGGATATCGGTCATGCCCTGCGCAACGGCCCCAGGGAGCAGGTGCCAGGGATCGGTCTTGTGTGTTTTTTTCTTGTCATGCTTGGAGAGAAGACATGGATGCCTTGATTCGTTCTGCCCGGATACTGATGGTGGACGATGAATTTACCAATCTGCAGGTGTTACGCAAAATGCTGGAATCCCAGGGCTACTTCAATCTGACCGGAGTACAGGATTCGCGGCAGGTTGTCGAGCTGTATCAGGAGATCCGGCCCGATCTGGTGCTCCTTGACCTGAACATGCCCCATCGTGATGGCTACGGTGTTATGGAGGATCTACAATCCCTGGACGTGGCGGTTCGGGCCCCCATCGTGGTTCTGACCGCCCGGGCGGGGCGGGATTCCTTGTTGCAGGCCTTCCAGTGCGGTGCCCGCGATTACATCATGAAGCCCCTCGATATGGCGGAGTTGTTTGCCCGGGTTCGCACCACGCTTGAGGCACATCTTGCGCATAAAATGCTCCACGCCCAAAAGGAAACTCTGGACTGGATGGTCCAGGCCAGAACAGACGATCTTCTGCGGACCCGAATGCAGGTTATTCATCGCCTGGGCAGGGCAGCCGAGTACCGTGACAATGAGACAGGCCAGCATGTACTTCGGGTGAGCCATGGGGCGGCCTTGTTGGCCCGTCACGCAGGATGGGGCGAGACGGACTGTGAAATGCTTCTGGAGGCTGCCCCGATGCACGATGTGGGCAAGATCGGCATCCCCGACAAAATCCTGCTCAAACCGGGAGCGTTGACCGCCGGGGAGTGGAAGATCATGAAGCGTCACACCCTTATTGGTGCTGATCTGCTCTCCGGTGAAGACAACGAGTTGTTTCATCTGGCCCGAGAGATTGCCCTGGCGCACCATGAAAAATGGGACGGAAGCGGTTATCCCCGGGGGCTGGCGGGGGAATCAATCCCCCTCTCGGCACGTCTGGTTGCAGTGGTCGATGTTTTCGATGCCTTGACATCGGTTCGACCGTATAAAGATGCCTGGTCCGTGGAAGCCGCCACCCGCCTGATCCGTGATGAATCCGGCAGACACTTCGACCCCGATCTGGTAGCCTTGTTTGATCGCCTCCTGCCGGAGATTTGCGAGATACGGCAAAGATTCGCCGATCAGAACAACCACAGCGAGGTTCATCGTTATGAAAGTACGTGAGGAGGATTACCAGGCCTATCTCGAGGCATTGTTAGCTGGTGGCAAGAGCGAGTGCTATCGCCATGTGGAGGCGTGGCTCTCCGATGACATTGCAATTCGGGATTTGTATCGCCTTGTTTTTCATCGATCGCTTTACGAGGTCGGCCACTTGTGGGAGACAAACCAGATCTCCGTTGCAGTGGAGCATATTGCTACAGCCATCACGGAAAATCTTCTCTCTCTGGTGTATCCCCGCATCTTCGGGGCCGATCACTGTGGATGCAAGGCTGTTATATCCTGCATAGCCCACGAATATCACCAGTTGGGTGGAAAGATGGTGGCTGATATCTTTGAACTCCACGGGTGGGATGGCTATTTTTTGGGGGCCAATACACCGCTGGATCAGCTTTGCTCCATCGTGGAGGAGAAAGACCCCGACATTCTGGCTCTTTCCGTGAGTGTCGCCTCCCATCTGGCGGTTCTCGGAGGCATGATTTCTCATCTCCGGGAGCGCTATCCCTCCCTGCCTGTCCTTCTGGGCGGAAGGGCTTTTCAGAATGGAGGAGGTGAATCTCTTCCCGATGTTCCGGGCGTGTTCTATGTGGAATCCCTGGAAAAACTGGAAGAAATGATCACGGGGGGCGATTTATGCGACCTTCATCAGCCCGGCAGGAGCTTTCCATGAGACTTGCCGATTCCGGTGTCAGGGAAGAGCTCTTCCGGTTTTGCCTGGAAGAAGCGTCCTTCTACGTCCTCCTTCTGGATAGCCAGGGCACGGTGCTGGACGCCAACCGATACGCGGCGCAGCTTTTCGGTGAGGATCCCCGGGGAAGGCCCTTTTCCGAGATGACTCCCGGGTTTTCCCACGGCGATGACAGAACAGCCCTGGAGGAGCTTGCTCGAGCCCCGCAAATGATCACCGTTTCCTGTGGAGAGCATCTCCCCCAGACCTTGCAGGTCCGATTAGTGCCCCTTGGGGACAAGGGGTGGTTGTTTCTGGGGGAGTTGCCAGTGGAAGAGCTGGTGGGTTTGCAGCAAACCCTGACCAGCCTGAACGCCGAAGCCTCGAACCTGAACAGGGAACTCTATAAAAAGAATGCCGAGCTGAAAAAACTGAATGACCTGAAAAACCAGTTTGTGGGAATGGCCGCTCACGATCTCCGCAACCCCATCAGTGCTATCTTCAGTTTGAGTTCTTTTCTGCTGGATAACTCCGGCGAGGCTCTGAGTGATGATCAGTCCGAGTTGCTGGACATGATCAAGGCATCAAGTAATTTCATGTTGCGCCTTCTGGACGATCTTCTCACCTTGGCTCGCATAGAGATGGGGAAACTTAATCTTGACATCGAACTCCTTGAAATACAGCCATTCCTGCGGAAGATCATCAGGGTAAATCAAATCCTGGCTGATCGAAAGCAGATTACCCTTCACCTTGTTGCCTGTGACGAGGTGCCGCCCCTGGCGTTTGATGCCCTCAAAATTGAACAGGTTTTGAACAATCTCATATCAAATGCGGTGAAGTTTTCTCCCTCCGGTGAGTCCGTGGACATCGCCGTGCTTCGCGGCGCGGAGCAGGTAGTTTTTACCGTGAGTGATCGTGGTCCGGGGGTTCCCGAGGAGGACCAGCACAAGTTGTTCAAGGCTTTTGCCAAGATTTCGGTAAAACTTCCAGAGAACGAGACCAGCACAGGCTTGGGCCTCTCGATTGCCCAGAAAATTGTCCTGGGCCATCTGGGAACAATCTGGTACGAGCCTCGCCCCGGGGGAGGAAGCTCCTTCTGCTTTTCCCTTCCCCTCAAATCCGTTATTCCTCCGAAAAACTCTCCTGGCCAGAAGACCCATGGGCTGGAGTAAGGCGATATATCGCGCCTCCGCGCTGATCGGTTACCAGATATAGAAAGCCCTGAGGTGCCTGGGCAACGTCGCGGATCCTGCCCACGTGAGTGTCCAGGAGAACTTCCTCATGAATAACCGTCTCTCCTTCAAGAACGATGCGGCGAATCTGTTGTCCTGCCAAACCGCCGGCAAACAAATTCCCCTGCCAGCCGGGAAAGGCCTCTCCGGTGTAAAGAACCAGTCCCGATGGTGCCAGGGCAGGAGTCCAGTGAAGTACGGGCTGCTCCATTCCCGGGTGATGGGTTCCCTCTTGGGGGGGCTGCCCCGTGCGGTAGTCCACGCCATGGCTGATCACGGGCCAGCCGTAGTTCCGTCCAGGCTGGATCAGATTCAGCTCATCACCCCCGCGTGGGCCGTGTTCGGTCTGCCAGATTCTCCCTGTTTCTCTGTCTACGGTCATCCCCTGGGAGTTCCGGTTCCCCCAGGTGAAAAGCTCTGGTTGAACTCCCGGAGTGTTCGGCCAGGGGTTATCATCAGGTATCGAGCCATCATCCCGAATCCGGATGGTGCTGCCGGCGTGGTCCTTTCTATCCTGGGCCCGATTGCTCTCGCCTCTGTCTCCCAGAGTTGCCAAAAGCGTTCCATCGGGCAGAAAAGAGAGGCGCGAACCGAAGTGCCGTGTCCCCCGGGAGAAGCGGTTCATTCGGAAGATCTCCTCCCACTCCCGAATCGACAGGCCCTCAAGCCGTCCCCGGCCTATCGCGGTTCCGGATCCTCCCGGACCGGTGGTAACGTAGGAGAAGTAGAGGAGACTGTTTTCGTGAAAGTTCGGGTGGGGCTTCACGTCCAGAAGACCTCCCTGGCCGCCCGCCTGCACTGGGGGGAGTCCCGAGAGCTGGCGAAGCCCGGTTTCATCGAGTAAGTGAGCTCTCCCTGCTCGTTCTGTCACAATGGCAGTGCCATCAGGAAGGAAAGCAATGGCCCAGGGATGTTCCAGACCTGTGACGACTCTCTCCAGATAGAAGCCATGTTCCTGACTCGCGCCGCGCATCTCCCTGCGAGGGGTTTGTCCGGGAAGATCGACCTGTCCAAAAAGAACGATAATTGCCGCAGAAAAGAATACAAAAACTCTCATGAATAGAAGATACTATCGCTGTCGGGGAAAGGTACAGCTCGGTATCCCCGGAATGTGTAGCTTGCACTGAAAAAAATCGCTAGATTACCCCGAGGAGGAGTTCTTGGACATCACTCGTGACCCCATTCCGGCTTTGATCCGGCGCATCGCGGTCCCGGCAAGCCTGGGGTATTTCTTCAATACTCTCTTTAACGTCGTGGACACCTTCTACGCAGGACGGTTGTCCACAGATTCTCTGGCAGCGCTCTCCCTCTCGTTTCCGATATATTTCATCATCTTGAGCATTGCCATTGGTATCCAAAGCGGTGGCGCAGCCCTGATTGCCAACTCCCTGGGTGAGGGAAATCGCTCCCGGGCCGTTTTATACCAGTCTCAGGCGATTATCCTGGCCCTGGTGAGTACCGCCCTGGTGGCTGTTCCGCTTTTTTTTGCCCTGCCGCTGATCTTCCGCTTCTTTGGTGCCCAAGGCCGGGTTCTCGAGGGTGGACTTCGATATATGAGGGTCATTGTGGGAGGTTCCGTTCTCATCATTCTGGCCAATACAATAAATGCTGGTCTGCAAGCCCGGGGTAATACTCGTTCCTGGAGAAACCTCCTGATCGTCATGAGCCTCGCCAATCTGCTTCTTGATCCGGTGCTTATGTTTGGTCTGGAGTTTCGGGGAATCAGGGTGATTCCCCGCCTTGAGGAAGCGGGAACAGCTCTGGCCACGGTGATTCTCTTTGGTGTCGGCGGATGTTATGTGCTTCGCGAAGCCCGGAAGGCAGGAGCCTTCGAGGGGGCCAGGCAAAGCGACTTTTTTCCTCGCAGAGATATCCTGGGAGATCTTGTCAGACAGGCCTTGCCGGCGACACTAAACTTTCTGGTGATGACGCTGGGGTCTTTTGTTATCAATTTTTTCATCTCCCGTTTTGGAAGAGATCCTCTGGCGGCGTACGGAGCGGCCCTGCGGATCGAACAGATTGCCCTCTTGCCCCTTTTGGGGATTAATGTCGCTCTGGCCACGGTGGTAGCCCAGAACAACGGAGCGGGACGCCTCGATCGTGTGCAGGAATCCTTTTCCTGGTCCCTGCGGTGCGCCCTGGTTGTCACTGTGGCGGTTCTCACACCGGTGATTGCCCTGGCACCATTTCTGCTGAGGCTCTTTACAGAAAATGAGAGGGTGCTCCAGATTGGCCGCACCTACCTCTATATTCAGGTTCTCACCTTTTTCAGTTACATCCTTATCAACATGTGCAACTCGCTTCTTCAGGGACTGAAGAAACCCAGGATGATCGTCTGGGTTGCGCTCTACCGGCAGGCTCTGGCACCATTCCTGGTTTTTCCTTTCCTGGCCTTTTCCCTGGGGATGGAAGAGCGGGGCGTTTTCTGGGGGCTGGTTCTGGTTAACTGGAGTGCTGCCTGTTTCAGCCTTGTCTGGGCCAGATCGATCCTGAAAGGGCGCCTCCAGCTTCAAAAATTTCCCGAAGGGGCCTCCGATCGGGTGAACTGCTCCGCTTCGTCGGCATTGGCGAAAGAAAGAATCCCTGGCGGACAGTGAGCCGCGCAGACACCACAGCGCAGGCAGGCGGAATTGCTGAACTGCCCTTTGTCGTCAAAGGAGGTATACGGGCTGAGTTGCATGGGACAGACCCGCGCGCAAATGCCGCAGGAGATGCATTTTTCAGGGTTCGAGAGAGTAAGCTTCCTGTCCCGGGAGCGGTTGGCCTTCAGGGCTGTCCCGGCATTGTGAAGGACTTCTCCAAAGGTTCCCATCGGACAAACCGTGCACCAGGTCCGGGGGTTCAAAAAGGACAAGGTGATTCCTGCAACGGTGGGCATCGCCAGATACTGGATACCCATGAGGTCTCCCAGGCGATGCAGAAACTCCAGGTCGCCCCAGAGGGGCACGACCTGGCCAATGCGCAGGGCGAACATTACCATGTAGAGCGAAAAGAACCCCCATTTTGTCACCGGCGAAGTGAAGAAAGAGGGGATCTTCCTGTTGAGCGATAGGGGCAACATGAATCGGTCAAAGAGGCTGCCGTGGGGACACAGGCGGCCGCAAAAGAACCTTCCCTGAAAAAACCCGGTACCTGTGATGATTATCATGATACCAAGAACTCCCAGTCCAAGCAGCGGAAGATAGAGCGCGCCCAGGGCAAAAAGGGGCACCAGTAACCAGGATATCCGTCGTGTTCGCGAGAAAATCCGGTTCTTCTTCATGTAGTATCGGGGCTTTCCAGCCCCCGTGGATCGATTGCTTCGGGAGGGTTGGTTCATGAGTTTCATATGGATCGAAGCGTATTTCGGTTTTTAAATATTGTCAATCCCTAATATTGAATATTGAATATTTATTAACGGGATCGCTACCCCTGGTTCCCGAAGCGGTTCAGGTGGATCTTCTCCCGGAGAAGAGACGTTTCGGGATGAGGGAGGGGTGATTCTGCGGGATGCCCCACCGCTATAATCGCCAGGGCGTCGTAATGTGGAGGGATGTCCAGGACTTCGGCCAGGGCGTCCCGGGACGATCTTCCTGCAGAGTCGCTTCGGTTTCTGAGCTGTATCCAGCACGAGCCAAGACCAAGATTCTCGGCGGCGGACTGCACAGTCCAGGCGGCAATGGCACAGTCTTCAATCCAGACATCACAGGTCCGGGGATCGGCGATGATAACCATGGCGTAGGGAGCTTCTGCCAGAAAAGCCGAGCCGTGGACCTTAACCCGGGAAAGTTTGTGTATAATCCGGGAGTCGGTGACGGAGATGAACTCCCAAGGGCGCAGGGACCGCGAAGAGGGAGCCCGAAGAGCAGCTTCTTCCAGGATAGCCCGATGGGATTCGCAAATGGGAGTTTCGGTATATTTCCTGATCGTTCGTCGTGTTCTGAGCCAGTGAAAATAGTCCATAGCGGAGCATACCACGGGAAGATCTTCGCGTCTTCCCGTGGGCGTTCCCCGAAGGTTATCACCCCGCCAAAGGGGCGACAGGCTCAGAGGTAGAGTGTTCCCGCAGGTGATGATCCTGCGAAGATGAGTGCCCCCTTTCTGCACGAATAGAGAAGAGTGGAATTATTGTTCAGGGCATCGTAGTAGTTTTCGGCGTCAACCACGATGAAACTCGCTGGATTTCCGGGTTTTATTCCGTACTCATCTTCGCCAAGATGAAGTGCTTTTGCGGCATTTTCTGTGACAAGTTTGTAGGCCTCCATGATATCGTCGTACCCCATGAGTTGACACACATGGAGGCCCAGAAACACCACATCCCGCATATTGCCGTTTCCCAGGGGATACCAGGGGTCGAAGAGATCATCGTTTCCAAAGGCCACGTTTATTCCCTCTGCCATCAGTTCTTTCACACGTGTAATGCCTCGCCGCTTCGGGTAGGTGTCCATTCTTCCCTGCAAGTGGGTGTTCACCAGGGGATTGGCGATGAAATTGATCTTGCTCATCTTCAGGAGGCGCATGAGCCGTACCACATAGGCATTATTGTAGGAGTGCATGGCGGTGGTGTGGCTTGCCGTAACCCTGTCAAACAGTTCCATCTCCAGGGCTCGTGTGGCCACCGTCTCAAGTCCCCGAGACGCATCGTCGTCTATTTCATCGCAATGAATATCAACGAGTCTGTCATGTTTCTGAGCCAGTTCCATGGCAAAATTGAGGGATTCCACGCTGTACTCCCGGGTAAACTCAAAGTGTGGTATCCCTCCCACTGCGTCAGCCCCCAGCTCAACCGCTTTCTTCAACAACTCTTTTCCGCCGGGGTAGCTCAGAATCCCTTCCTGGGGAAAGGCAACAATCTGGATGTCCATGAGGTCTCTCAGATCGTCTCTGAGTTCCAGAATCGCCTCCAGTGCTATCAGTGAAGGATCTGTCACGTCCACGTGGGTTCGAACATGCTGGACACCCCGGGCTGCCTGCTTTCGGACGGCTCGCGTCACCCGGTCTTTTACATCTTTTTTCGAAAGCTTCTCTTTTCGCTTGCTCCAGCATTCGATTCCTTCAAAGAGGGTCCCGGAACGGTTCCACACGGGGTCTCCCGCCGTGAGGCAGGTATCCAGATGGATGTGTGCTTCCACATAGGGAGGGAGGGCAAGCTTTCCTCCGCAATCAATTGCTTCTTCTCCGGGCAACGGAGTGAGGTCGGGGGCAATCGTCTCAAAGATACCGTCCCTGGTTCGTATGTCCATCGGCTCCGTTGCGTTCTCAATATACAGGTTTCGTATCAGCATCGTCGTTCCCTTTCAGTGCCGGCAGGGGGAGTCAGGCCTTCTTCCCATAGATAAACGTATCGGCAATGAAATAGCAGATAAGGGCAACCGCCATGGCGTTCACAGCAGCGATCCCTGCACTCACAAAGTTTCCCGCCAGGGCTCCTGCAATGACTCCGATAATAGCTCCCCAGTTGACTGTCTGGTCAGGCGATGTGTCTTGAGTGTATTTATCGCGATGCATAAAGAAGTCCAGGGAAATAATAGCTCCCACAGGGGGGAGTGTTGCGTTGAGAAAGCTGAGCCATCCGATGAAGTTGAAATAGAGCCACATTGCTGTTGCCGTACCGATTGCGCCTGCGATCAGCACCATCGGTCGTTTGCGGATCTTTGTGATATTCGAGAGCCCCAAACCTGATGTATAGAGAGCGTTATCGTTGGTGGTCCAGATATTTGCTCCCAGTACCAGGATTGCCGGTATGGCAAGACCCTGGGCAATCATCACGTAGAAAATATCATCCATTCCGGTGAAGGCTCCCCCAACAGCTCCGAAGGCAAACATCAGGGTGTTCCCGATAAAGAAGGCAATAACCGTCGTAATGACTGCAATCTTGTGGGTTCGGGCAAAACGGACAAAGTTGGGAGTGGCTGTTCCCCCGCTTACAAAGGACCCGATAACCATGCCGACAGCAGCAAAGATGGTAAGATCACCCGCCGAGCGGGCAAAAATTGCCGTCAGCCCACCTCCGTGCACGGTGGCCGTCACCATGGAGTATATTCCAAGGACGGTGATGAGAGGGACAGAAATGAAACTGACTACCTCGAGCCCCTTGATCCCGAAGTAGGCCGATGCGGTCATGAGAATTCCTGCCAGGATCAGCAAGAGAACGGGGCTGATTCCCGAAAGTTCTGCCACAGGGAGCGCAAACATGGCCACCCCCACACCAAACCAGCCAATCTGGGTAAAACTGATGAGTGCCGATGGCAGGTAGGATCCAAGAGACCCGAACGACCGCTGTGCAAGCAGGTCGAGACTCAACCCTGTGGTGCTTCCGATGTAGGCCAGGATACCGGTGTACGCGCCAAGGATTACCCCTCCGATAAGAATGGCCCAGAGAAAGCCCGTGAGATCCAGGCCGTTTCCGAGGTTGGCACCGACACTCATGCTTGCCGAGAAATAGGTGAAGCCAAGCATGATTACAAACATTGGCCAAAAACCCTTGCGGGCTGTAGTCGGAACCATTTCGAGGGAATAATCGGTATCTACGTGCTGCGGCCTGGTATTGTCCATGATCGGAACCTCCTCAGGAATTTGGGATGTAACTAGTTACATCCCTTCTTTTACATATACAAGTGAATGTCCCTGTTGTCAACGTATTTCTGGGATCTTTCTTTTTCGGCTAGAGATGGTATGCTTGAGGCATATGGCAAGGGCGATATGGGTGTGAATATCAAAGGCATCGCGGAAATGGCGGGTGTCTCCGTGGCGACAATATCACGCGTTCTGAACCACCCGGAAAAGGTTCTTCCCGAGACCCGTCAACGGGTCCTTGAGATCATGCGGGAACAGGACTATACCCCCAACTGGTTCGCTCGGGGCCTCAATCGTGCCAGGACTCATACGATCGCTCTGGTTGTTCCCAACATAGAGAACAGCACCTGCCAAAAGATCATCTCCGGGATCGAAACGGTGGCGTACAACAAACAGAGTACGGTTTTTCTCTGTAATACCCGGAACGATCCCGAGGCACTGTGTTCCTACCTGAAGATGATGCTATCCCGCCGGGTTGACGGGATTATACTGGTGACCCCTTTGCTGAAGGCCGAGGCAGAACAGATGCTTTCCGATCCCTCCGTGCCATCAGTGTACGTCGGAAAATATCCTGTCCGGGGGAGAGAGACGATCTGCTACCTGGATTATGAGGAAGGGGTAGGGCGTCTTGCGGATCATCTCACAGGGTTGGGGCACCATTCGATCGATCTCTTGCGTGACACCGTCAGAAATTATGAGACCGATTCCATGGAGGAGGGGTTCCACGAGGCCCGGGATAAATATGGTTTCACCGGAGTGGTCCATGAAGCAGAAAATACTATCCAGGGCGGATACATCGCTGCCCGAAAAATACTGACCCGTGGTGAATTGCCCGACGCCCTGATCACGGCAAGCCATGACCAGGCCTTTGGCGTCATCAAGGCAGCGCACGATCTGGACATCTCCATACCCGGAAAACTGGCTCTCTCGGCTATGACCAATTCTGATATGTGTTCCATTGTCTCGCCGGGCCTCACATCCCTGGAACAACCGGCTTTGCGTCTTGGTATGGTCGCAGCCAGAATGCTCTTCGACAGGATCGAAAACGAAGAGTTTGCTCTCGATGTCCCTCAAAAAGTAATTTTGCAGTCAACTCTAAAGATTAGAGCATCCTGTGGGAACACAAAACATATTTATGAGATTCACGATTAAATGAACGAGGGGACGTATAGCGTATGCCAAAGCCTGTAGAGATCATGGGACTTCAGCTCAAGAACCCGATTCTCGTTGCTGCAGGGCCCTGGGCACGGGATGGCGTGTCGATTCAGCGGTGTCTTGACGCAGGAGCCAGTGCGGTTATAACCGAAACGGTCACTCTTGAGGCAAATAACAACATTTGTCCCCGGTTATATTTCAAGGATGGCCGAACATTCAACACAAAACTCTATTCTCATCTTCACTTGGAGCAGTGGGAGGATGAGGTGGAGAAAGTGTCCAAAAAAGACGGGAAACTAATTTTCAGCATCTGGGGGGCATCGGCGTCGGAGCTCTCCTATCTGGCAAAAAAGGTGGAGTGCCTTGGTGCCGATGCAATCGAGATCAGCATTTCCGCTCCGATAGGAACGCGGAACCAGGCAATTCACAATCATTCACCCTATACACAGGACTGTATAAAGGCCGTGGTTGACGTGGTTGATATCCCGGTTATGGTGAAGCTTTCCTACGAAGCGGCAATTTCACCAGACTTCACCCGCTCTATTGCCGATGCTGGAGTAACAGCTGTGAGCGCAATCGACGCATTGAAGGGGCTGATGGGCGTCAGAATCGCAGACAGAAAAGCAGAGATGCCCACCTACGGAGGGTACACCGGTGGGCAGATTCGGCCCGTTGCGCTTGCGACCACGGCAACGTTGAAGCAATATACTTCGTTCCAGATTTGCAGCGTCGGGGGGATTGTCAACTACGAACATATTCTGGAGTTTCTCATGCTGGGGGCTCAGGCTGTCCAGCTCGCCTCGGTTATTCAGCTCGAAGGATACGACGTAATAGGGCAGGTGCTTCGTGATTTGGAAGGATGGCTTGCATCCCAAGGGATCGACGATTATGCCGAGATGAGAGGATCGGCCCTGGCAAGTCTGAGCCCCTTCGAGGATATCAGCCCGGCGCCTCTCACGGCACGGCTGACTGAGGAGTGCAGGGAGTCCTGTGACGTATGCCTCCGGGGGTGCATCTATCATGCCATTAATCGGGACGAGCGAGGGGATATCCGGATAGTTCCGTCGGTTTGTACTGGCTGCGGGTGGTGTGTGGCGCGCTGTCCCCTGAACAAACTCAAGCTGTGCTGGGAGTAAAGGGGCGGGGGGCAGGAAGATATTCCCCGTTCTGCAGTGTGTCTCCGGCGATACCTGCCAGGGGTGAGTACCTCTGGCAGGATCAGACGGTTGTGAATCAGGAAGCTGAGTCGGCTGCCTCGAAAGCGGCCCGTTCTGCCATCAGTTTCTTCCAGGCGTACATGGCCAGGGCTGCCCCGATGACGCCGTAGGCAAGAAAGACCCGGAAGTATTCACCTACCTGGGCGTTGCCAAAGAGGGTCTGCGCCGCCAGAGGTGAAATGATAAAGAGCGAGTGAAAGAGGATCGTGCCCAGCACAGCGTGGCCGATATTTGCCTTTACCACCGTGGCGCCCCCGATGAGAATCGAGGCAACGGCGAACAAACCGGTCTGCTCGTGGGCGCCGTAGGTGCTGAAAACGCCCATATTCTGAATGAACATGATCTGCCCGAACCCGGCAAAAACTGTGGACAGAATGATCGCGATCAGGCGAACCTGGTCTACCTTGATGCCCGAGACAAGAGCGATGTGCTGGTCCTGGCCGACAGCCTTGAAGTCTTGTCCAAGTTTGGTGCGCAGAACAAAGGCCGTAAAGAGGCAGAGAAGACCGATCATGCCAAAGGTCACCATGGGAATTCTCTGGTTTCCGGTCATGGTCGGGCTCAGTACTTCTGTCAGGCCCCAGAGGAAAAAGAGAGCCGCGATTCCCGATACGACCAGGTGCTTCTGTAGCCGTTCCCGGCGGAGATACCGGAAGAGGTTCAGGGCGATCACCCCGGCCGCACAGAGCACTGTGAAATGGGAGAGCTTCATTTGCCATAGATGATCAAGGCCGTATTTCAGGCCCATCACGTCGATGGAGACCCGCAGGCCCACTCCGGAGCTCAAGACCATATCGGGGTTGTCCATGGGGATGATGGTGCCAATAAAGACCAGAAGGATGAGCTGGTAGATTCCCAGAGCAAAAAACCCCAGGATCAGTCCGGAGATCATCTCCTTTCCCTTGGACCGGTTAAACAGTTTTCCCGTAAGGTACCCGAAGAGTACATTCATGGGGAGAGAGAGCACCATTGCCCCCATTACCCCGCCGAAACCTGCAAACCCCCAGTGGGTTGCCATGATCAGAGCGAACTGAGCGCCCATTGCCCCAAGAACGACGGCAAAGTTCAGCCCCATCCCTGCAACTACAGGGATAATGAGTGCCAGGACGATAAACATATTCCGTGCTATGCGGCTGATCAGGTCGTTCACGAAGAAGGGCAACGACAGATTGGAGAGGTAAAATCCCCCGATACAGAGGAAAGAGAAGACCAGTATAACCATGTGATTGGTTACGAACGTTTTAATTGTCGATCCGATTTGAAACTTGCTTGCCATGGTTGTTACCCTTGCGTTGAGGTCTGAGCCAGTGCGTAGAGGATGATCCCGTTCTGGATGATCAGGCGGGTGATCTCTGCTACGTTCGATACACTACCGGCGATCTCGTTTGCCACAGGTTGGGCTGTCACCAGAATGCTCTGGAACAGAAAGGTTCCAAGAATGACGTTAAAGATCGACGCTTTCTTGATGGTGGCTCCCCCTATGAGAATACAGGCTACGGCAGGGAATCCCATCATGAGAGGCGCCTGGTAGAGTTGGATAAAGCCAAAACTTTGAGCGTATACCACAATGCCAACGGCACCAGCCACGGTAGACATGATGGTTCCCATGATCCGGTAGCGGTCCACCGAGATGCCACAGGACTCGGCAAAGCGGGGGTTGTCGCCTGCTGCAAGCATGGCCGAACCGCTTTTGGTGCGGAAATAAAACCAGTAGATGAAGCAGACAAATCCAATAAAGAGAAGCAGGCCCGTGGGAATTGTCAGATCACCGATGTTGAACTGCCAGAAATTATTGAGGATCTGGGAGAACCGTCGCTCGATGCTGATGGTTACACGCACACCCACGCCGATGGGCCAGGCCATCTCGGGGGCGTTGAAAGGAAGCACCAGCCACCCGATCGACATGAGGGAGACCATGGCGAAACCGGTGTAGGTGGAGACCATCATTTCCGAACCCTTTACACGGTTCAGGAGCATCCCGTAGAGAAAGCCAAAGAGCACTGCCACAGGCATGGCAAAAATGATGGACATGAGGAAGCCCGCAAAGCCGCTGAAATCGGTCTCGATACTTACAAGCATTCCCACCAGTCCAGCCAGAATTCCGATTGAAAGGCCGAAATTGAGGCCGATGCCACAGCGGATTCCCGGCAGCATTGCCAGGGCAAGGATAACCCACATGCCGGTTCGAACCACGCAGTCGTAGAGAAGATCGGAGAAGGGGATGCCCACCGCCGTCGCGGTGACCCAGAGGCCGATCAGAAATAGCACGATGATGATTCTCGGAATGCCGAAAGATTTTAGAGCGTCTAGAATCCGGTCTTTCACGATGCACTCCCCTTCAGTGTTTCAATACGCTTTCCGCCCATGAGGAGGCCGAATTTTACGTCGTCGTCGTCGGAGCGCAAGATTCCTGCTACCTCTCCATTGTCGATAATTGCAATCCGATCACTGATGGTTTTTAACTCGGCAAGCTCCGAGGAAGTCATGATGATCGTGATCTTATGCTCTTTATTCATTTTTACGAGGGTGTCAAGAACCAGCTTTTTTGCGCCAATATCGATTCCCCGAGTGGGCTCCGATACAAAGAGAATCCGCGGCCCGAAGGTCAGGGCCTTGGCAAGACAAACCTTCTGCTGGTTTCCTCCGCTGAGATTGCGAACAGCCTGCTTTGGTCCGTAGCAACGAATGTCCAGCTCCTTAATCATCTTTCGTGCATTTTCACGGACCTGGGAATACTGAACCTGGTTGATACCGAGAATCCCCCGGAGAAACCGTAGCTTGCTTTCGATCGAGGGCATGGCAATATTGAGCTCGATCGAGAGGTCCAGAAGCAGGCCGATCCCTTTTCTGTCTTCGGAGACAAAGAACATGTCTCTCTGCAGAGCGTCTCGAGGGGCGTTGAGGGGAAGGTCGTCACCGAAGACCTGGACAGAGCCCTTGGCCGGATAGAGCCCCATGATACCGTTGGCGATTCCGATTTTTCCCTGGCCTGCCAGGCCCCCGATGCCAAAAATCTCACCCTCGTAGATGTCGAGATTCACCTTTCGGACTTCTTCGCCCGGCATGAAGACCCGGAGGTTCTGCACCGAGAGCGCCTTGGCCCGGCTGGAATGGTCGGTGATCGTTTTATCGAACTGCTTTCCAACCCGGTGTCCCACCATTAGTTCTGCCAGTTCATAGAGGTTGGTCTCGGAGGTTTTTCTGGCTCCCGCCAGTTTCCCGTCCCGCAGAACGGTGATGTTGTCAGCGATTCGAATGACTTCTTCAAGGCGGTGGGTGATGAAGAGGATCGCCACACCGGAGTCGGCCAGTTTCTGCATGGCCTGAAGCAAGGTATCGGCTTCGCCCTCGGTGAGGACCGCCGTGGGTTCGTCAAAGACCAGGAGCTTGATGTTGTCCTTGTCGATCTCTCGGGCGATCTCAACGAATTGCTTGTAGCCCACGGGCAGGCGGGAGACGGGGCCTTTTTCATCAATGTCGATGTTCAAGCGATCCAGAGAACGGCGGGAATCACCGTTCATGGTCTTGTAATCGAGGACTTCCAGGGTCTGTCCCAGAAATCGGCTTGTAACGTTGGGGCGGGTTTTTTCACGATTCAGTTTTATGTTCTCCGACACCGTGAAGTTGGGAATAAGCATGAATTCCTGATGAACCATGCCGATACCCCTCTTCATAGCCTCGAAGGGGCTCTGGAAGGCCACGTCCTGGCCGTCGAACCGTATCTTCCCGGTGAAGCCGCCGGTCGAATGGATCACGGGCATCCCGAAGAGGATGTTCATGAGGGTCGATTTTCCGGCTCCGTTCTCACCGAGCAGGGCGTGGATTTCGCCCGGAACGAGCGATAGATCAATGTTTGACAATACCTCGTTTTTGGCGAACGACTTGGAGACGCCGCTCATCTCGAGTATAGGTTGACGTTGCAAAGCAAACTCCCAATGGTCGGTGCTTCTTGGCACACCGGGATAAGGATATAGATCCAGAACACGCGGCCCCGTGGGGCCGCGTGTTGCTGAAAAACGGTATCAGTATATCAGAAAATGTGGTGATCGAGCAGTACGAGATAAAAGTTGGAATGATCACCATAGGTAGAGAGGTCAGCGCCGCCGGTTATCTCGATGAACTTCTGGCGCATTGCTGCATCGTCGACCTTACCCGATGTGCGACCCTGGATGTAGTCTACCGCGTAGTAGGTGCCAGCCTGGATCATGGCCATGTTGATGGGAGCGGGCCAGGTGGCTACGCGGCCCTGCATGTCTGCTTCGGCCACGGCGTTGCCGATTTCGCCCATGATCCACTCCAGGTTCCCCTGCTTGTCTGAAGGTACGGAAATTCCCAGGGCACCGGGCATGGCATGGTAGGGCGAGGGGCAGCACTGGACCGGGAAGATCGCCTTGTTGGAGACGGTCTGCCGGATCAGGGGCTCCATCATGGAGCAGTTGGTTCCAAAGAAGGCGGTGTCTTTTCCAAGACGAGCTACCTGGCGGGATACATCCTCGTTGATGAACTGCTGCGTTCCCGGTACACCGGCGTCGCCTGTGGGGTCCGGAGCGTCCACCTCGACAAAACGCATTCCCAGCTGTTCTGCCCGCTCTTTCATCAGATCCCGGCGCTGGGCCAGAAACTCGATGGACATATGGCGGGGAAAGCTGTAATGGACCAGGGTTTCTGCGCCCATGTTGTTGGCGTGTTCGGCGATCTGGTATCCCCGGCCGATGTTGTTGGTGTCAAAGACGATGTCTCCCCGGCGGGCAATCAGGTCGGGATCTTCCTGGGGTGCGCCGAGAATGATCAGGATGTCGGGACGGACTTCCCGGACCCGGTCGACAGCTGCTGCGGTGCCAGGAACAGCCTGGACCATCACAATTGCTTTCATGGCCGGATCCGATGCCAGGGCCATCATCTGGGAGATTGTGGTCTCCTGTTCCTGCATGAAGCGGTCGGGATAGGTCCGGATTTCGATGTGCTCGGCTCCGAACTCCTGCTGCATCTGCTCTGCCATGCGGTATTCTTCTTCGTTCTGCGTTACCGTACCAGTGAGGATGCCGATCTTCCAGGCGTCGGCCGATGCTTCCTGCCGGCCGCCGGCGAAAACCGTCGAGGTTGCTAGGGCCGCGAGGACCATAAAACCAAAGATTCTTTTCATGGGGGTCTCCTTTTGTTCCCGTTTAAACGGGCTGATTCGCTATTTTACTGTAAGGCGGTGTTTTTGGGTAGGCGTGATATAGTAATACGCTGAAAATTATTCATCTTTTATTCATCTTTTATTCATCTTTTATTCATCAGTTACGCATGGGGCCGGGGCGATGGGGCTTTGCGGGGGTGATGAGCCGTGGCGACATCTTTTTTCATGTGCCAGGTGGAAGGGAATAAAAAAACCTGCCGATACACTGTACCGACAGGTTTGAACGCTCCCCCGGCTGGACTCGAACCAACGACAAGGTGATTAACAGTCACCCGCTCTACCAGCTGAGCTACAGGGGATCAAACGATGTTGGTGGGAATATATCGGCCATCCCTGTTTGTGTCAAGCCCTCATTCCGTCGGGTTTTCCGGTTTTTCTCCCGTGCCGAAAAGGGTAGGGTTGAACGATCAGGGCCGCGCCTCAAAGGGGATCATCTCGATCCCGTGGCTTCCTGCCCGGACCTCTACCTGAACGATCTGGAGGGTGTCGCCCTCCTCGGTAACAAGTTGATAGACCTTGCGGGTTCTCACCAGATCGCGGATGCGAAACTCGTAGAAGTGGGACGGGCTTTCACCTGGCGAGGTAATGAGGAGAAACTTCGTCTCGTCGTAGGGGTGCTTTCGTACAGATCCCTCGTAGGGAACAGTGGGGCCGGCATACCGTTCCGCCTCGGAGGAACGGACGATCTCGTGGAGTTCCTGTGTGGTCAAATAGGCTTGCGGTGTCATACCCCGATTCTACGATATTCCGGGCAAATCTGCAAAGCCGGATCGTATCTTGGCGGCCCTTTTCCGGAAAGATTACTCCGAGGATTTGGCCTGTCAGTGCCAAAGGCGGCCGTGCCGACAAATCAGGACGAGAATTCCCTTCCTTATGATTTAGGTTCGTCTTCACAGACAGTTCTGGCAAGGTGGGATCTATCCGTGAAGACCGTATCGGGAAAAAAGATGAACAGAAATGAATTCTCGGGAATCTCTGGCAGGAAGGGATTCTCGTCGCTGAGACTGCGTATGGTGACACTCTTCGGGGGGGCGGCTGTGCTCCTGTTGATGGCTATGGGGTCCTATCTGATTTGGCGAGTGTCTACCGTCCAGCGCGGGACCGTTATGGCCATGGCTGATCAAATCGTGGAGGCCCGCAGCGCTGAGGTGCAACGCTGGCTTGAAGGGCATCTTCAGGAGATGCGGGGGTGGAGCAGTCTGAACATTCTTCGCACTGGTGATCTCGAAGAGATCGCTCATTATTTGAAGGGTCGCCAGGATACACTCCATCCGGAGCACGAGAACGTCTATTTTGTTGATACCCGGGGTCAGACAGTCTCCAGCGATGGTTTTCGGGGAAACCTCCTGGAGCGACGCTACATTCGGGAGGTTCTGGCGGGAACCGATTACGCCATAAGCAATGGTCTGGAAAGCGCTTCCACAGGACAAGCCGTTATGGCTGTCGCCCACGCTGTAAAAAATGACCGGGGAGATCTGGTGGGGGCTGTAGGCGCCGCCGTTTCTCTCGACGTTTTGAGCGAACTTACCCAGGATATGAGTTTCGGAGAGGGCGGCTACGGGGCGGTAATCGGTGGTGACGGTGTGGTGATAGGCCATCCCAACCGAGCGGTGGTGATGAGTCTGGATATCACCAACGCCCCGGACTGGCCCGGCATGGAGGCGATCGGCCGGGGGGTAACCCGGGGCGAGCGGGGCGCAGAGTATTTCACCAACCTCCGGGGGCTGCGTCACCTGGGAATCTACTCCCCCATTATCGGGTCCCCCCGGTGGGGCGTGGTCTACATCCTTCCCATAGCCGACCTGAACGCTCCCGTCCAGGAGCTCACGGGGATTATCACCACGATCTTTCTGCT
>NZ_FTMS01000018.1 GCF_900156105.1 Alkalispirochaeta americana | reverse complement strand
CTCAACTCATGGTTGGTTGCTCTCAGTCAGTGCACCGCATCACTGCCGTGCGAGGGTGAATCTATCAGCTCCCACTACTGCGCGTCAACTGCTTTCTCATCACTTTTTAAAAATTTCTTCTCTTCCTGCAGATTCTCTTTCGCCTGCGGCCCAAACTCCCCGGATTCCCCATGGCTCTGGTCCAGAGGGGTCTCGAGCGCCTGATCATCACCCAGGGCTTTCAGGCGATCATCGATAGCCCGCATCCGCTGGATCAACTCGTGCACACCGGGCGCGTCGCAACGCACAGTCTTTTTTCCCTCCAGGATAAACCGCTCTGCCACCAGAGCGCCCAGTTTTTCTTCGTTTCGCCGACGCTCTGCCATCAGATCGTGCCACTCAATCTTCCGGAGACCGGAATCGCTGAGCTCCTGGGCATTGCGCCGGGCCCAGTCGAGCCACGTTCGTGTTGATTCTTTGACTCCGTAGTGTAATTCATCCCAGATCTTCATGTCTCAAGAATAATACAAAGGACGCCGTCCGTACAGAAAAGGCTGCTAATCTTTGGCGGGAATGATTGACCGCACCCAATCCATCTTTTACCATGGAGCCTCTACATAACCAAGGAGGACACGCATGAAGATGGTATTTTTGGGCCCCCCCGGTGCCGGCAAGGGAACAATGGCAGTGCGGGTGGCCGAAGATGCGGGATTGCCCCACATCTCTACGGGAGACATCTTTCGCTATAACATCAAAAACCAGACCGACCTGGGAAAGAGGGTCAAATCCATTCTCGACGGAGGGGACCTGGTTCCGGATGAGCTCACCATCGAGCTGGTTCAGGATCGGTTGCAACAGGAGGATGCCCAAAAGGGTTTCATCCTGGACGGATTTCCCCGCACCATTCCCCAGGCAGACGCCCTTGCGACGATGCAGACCCTCGACTGGGTGATCAACTTTGAACTCTCCGATGAGGAGGTGTTGCGGCGGCTCACAGGACGACGTGTCCACCCCGGAAGCGGCCGAACCTACCACATTGTTTCCACTCCTCCAAAGGTAGAAGGAAAGGACGATGTCACGGGCGAGCCCCTGGTTCAACGGGAGGACGACAAGGAAGAGGCGATCAAAAACCGGCTTCGGGTGTACCGGGACCAGACCCAACCCCTGATCGATTATTATCGAAGCAGAGATATGCTCACCAACCTGGATGCATCGTCCTCACCAGCTGCTGTCTACGAGCTTCTGAAAGAGCTGCTCGGAATCAGCTGAATCGGCTCAACCCGAGCCGATCCGCAGCCGATCCGTAGAACCGGGACTGACCCGAACCGGGCCTTGGGCCAGCCCCTTTCAGGCCCGGTTCCGCACGCTCCACATCCCGCCCGGGAGAGAGGGCGTGCGGAAGGTCTTTGCTCCTCCCCTCAAACTTCATTCCGACTCTTCCTTGTGGGACTCCTCTTCTCCACGAGCTCTCTTGCGACTGCCTTCGAAAACTCCCTGAACAATCTCCTTTTCCTCCCCGGAGAGGATTTCCAGGAGACGACTTTCATCGTCTGCTTCGGGAAGCCAGTCTTCAAGAGAGCGCTCCAGCGCCAGGAGGCCGCTTTCGAAATCATCTGTTCCGGCGAGGTAGGCCCAAGCCTCTGCCCAAGCCACCTCAGGATCACGAAGAGCCTGCGAAGGCATATCTTCGAGCAACTCCAGAGCATCAAGGAAGAAGCTCCACTCCACGTAACGCCGAAACAGACGCCCCATCTCCCGGGCAGAACCCGCCACAAGAACACGATAGTGCGCCAGCTCCTCCAGAGCATCTTCTTCCTGGCCGGTCTGGAAAAGAGCATCCGCCAGGAGCCAACGAAAGTCCTTATCCCCTTCCGCGGCGGCCAGATGTTCTTCCAAAACAGCCACAGCTGCTCCGTAATTCCCCTCCATCACCTCCAGAAGGGCCAGGTTATAGGCGACCCGGCCCCGGGAGAGAGCCTCTTCCAGGAGATCGCCATAGACACGCCGTGCTCGAGAAATTTCCCCGAGACGATAGAGAGTATAGCCGTAGACCTCCCTGATCAGGGTATTCTCCGGATCCCGGGCCAGGAGAGTGGTCAGGATATCGAGCGCCTTCTGATCTTCTCCGCGCTCCAGGTATAGCCGGGCCAGATTGAACCCCGCAGCGGGGATGTTGTCGCTCAGCTCAATCGCCCGACGGTAGTAGCGATACGATCGTTCATAGTCCTGCAGCTCAAAATAGGCGTTCCCCAGATTGAAGTACTCCTGGGCCAGCTCCTGTCGGTCGACCCGGGAGACACAGCCTCCCATCCCCAGAGCCACCAGAGCCAGCAGAGCCAGCAGAGCCAGCAGGACGATGAAACGGCGACGCCAACAATCCATCACAACCGGGGATGATCCAGGACGGTATTTTCGATCGCCCGCACCTGCGCCCGGTAGAGGTTCGAGATAGTCGCTCCATAATCCGCGATAAGCTGGATGATGTTCCGGGGAGCCTCGTTCGTGTCCCGTCCGTTCAGGCGATCTCCGGCGTCACCCAGCCCCGGCAGGATATACGCAGATTCGTTGAGGACCGGATCCATCCAGAGGGTATACACCACAGCGTTGTCGATGGCGCGGGTGATTCTCAAGGCTCCTTTCAGAGCAGAGATGACGTTGAAGAACCGCACCGACCGGGGCTTGATGCCCTGGGCGGAGAGATACTGGACGATCGTGACCAGGCTGCCCCCCGTGGCGTTCATGGGATCAGCGAAAATGAGGTCCTTTCCATGGAGCGACTCCAGATCAAAATAAGATTTGTTGAGGTCGAGAATATACTCCATGTTTGATTCCTGCTTTGTGTCGTCCCGCCGGATACGAAAGAGAGCAAAGGGACTCACATAGCCCGTGGATGTGTATTCCTGGATCTCCTTGGACATGATCATCGAAGGCAGCAGCGCTCCCCGAAGCATCACACACATGACGGTGTTCTCCAGAACTTCGTCCACATCGGGAATTTTATGGACAGCAAAGTTCTGCACCGGAGCTGTCACGGGAGTGCGCACGATGAGATGGTTTTTCTGGTGATTATCTGGTTCAGCGTAGGCCAGATTAAAAAGGAGCTCGTAGGCGCGCTGAATGTAATAGACAAACTCGCTTTGCTGAGTCCGGGTATCACGCAATTTTGCGATAAGCCGGGAGGCCTCGCCGTGGACAGCCCGAGGGGTTTGGAAGGAATAGACCTGTATGCCCGGCTCCTCGGCGGTGAACTCTTTCATCCGGTCACCCATCTCCTGGTAGAGATCGATCAGATCCTGTTTTGCCCGTCGGGTACGGTCCTCGTTGGGGGCACTATCGAGGATTTTCATCGTATCGAGAGCTTTGGCGTACAAATCATCCATGGCAGAGACAACGGCCCGATCGTTTTCCGTGAGTGTTTCATCCAGATCGCTGGCTTTTAATATTACTTGATCCATGGGTTCATTATACGGCACCGGGGCGGACAAAAAAAGAGCCTTCCCTGCGTAAACGGGAAGGCTCCTGGTGAAAAAAAGCGTTCTGTCGGCAGAATGGCGACACCGCTATGGCACGCTACTGCAGAGGCGCTCCAAAAACGATCCCCAGGGCAAACGCCCTGTTATCGTCCAGGGCATCGGTCATCATGGCATCAATAACAAGCTTGTAGCGGCTGAGAGCCGGATAGGAGGCAAGATCGATCCGTATCCCTGTATTGAAAGCGCCCCGGTCCTGCGCATTGGGGCCCACAGCGTGCCAGCTGTAGGAAAAGTTGGAAAAATCGTTGACCCAGTGAACGAAACCCTGAAAAATATCCGGAAAAAGCACCAGGTCAAAACCCATACCGAAATCGATCGCTTCGCTTCCCGGCCCCATATCGCCAAAACTCTTGCCCACCACCACGGTCGTCTCGGCCGGCATATTGAAGAACTGCCCCGGGTAGGTGGCTGCCAGGTAGATCTGCTGAACCGTTTCGTCTTCGCCATTTATCTGAAGGAGCTGCACATTGCCACCAATGGCCACGGCCGTTCCCTGGGTGGGGAGCTGGAGTTTCCCGCTGATAATCATATCTTCGTTGTCGCTTCCCCGGTTCGTATCATAGGCGAAGGCGATCTCGGCAAGCCGGAACAGACTCAAGGAGGCCTTGTTGATATACGCCGTATGGTCATCATCGAAGATCGTATGGTGGCCCAGATCAAAACCAAGGTCGCTACTGTGCTCCCACCCGACCCGGCCCGTGGGTATCCCGATCAACCCGGTGGATCCGTTCAGGCTCATTCCTTTAAGCGATTGCCCAGAAAGAGACCCTGCCGCGAGAACGAGTAAAGATGCTGCAAGGGCGAGGGTAATTCTCTTTTTCATGATGCCTCCTTAGAATATTTCCGTGATGCCGACGAGTTGTCACAGAACCCTTTGCGGGAAATTTCTGCGTATATAATTACAAAACGAAAGATACACCGCGTCGAGATCGGAATCAACTCATTTCATAAAGGTTCTTCTGAAAATTCCCCAGGTGATTGCCTCCTTTCCCGGGAGGAACTACAATTCCCGGGCTATGAAATTAGGGATCGAATCAGAAATTTCCCCCCTGGCCTCGGTGGTACTTCACACCCCGGGGGCAGAGATCGAAGCGATGACCCCCTCTACGGCGGAAGAGTTACTCTATAATGACATCATTCCTCTTTCGGTAGTGCAGTCTCACCACCAACAACTCAAGGACGTGCTGAATCTCTTTTGCGATGTCTACGAGTTGACCGATCTGGCAGAGACGGCTCTCCGGGATGAATCGCTCCGATCCCGCCTGTGCAGCGAGATCATCGGCGATGCGACTCCCAGGGCCAGTGAGGAAGCGGCATGGACCTCCCTGGAGGAGTTGTTGGCACTTCCTCCTGGCGAACTGGTAAGAGCCCTGGTGGAAGGGATACCACTGCGGAGGGATTCTCTCCAAACCTTTCTCTCGGAACGCCGCTACGTCCACCCCCCCCTGCCCAATCTCTATTTCATGAGAGACTCGGCAGCTGTTGTGCGAAGCGGCCTCGTCACCGGCGCCATGGCGTATCCCGTGAGGGCTCCTGAATCACGGCTCGTGGCTGCAGCGGTGGCGGGTTCCCTGGGGACAGAGAGCCCCCTGCTTTTTGCAGGCGGCGATGAGGCGCGAAACGGATGCCGGCTTGAAGGAGGAGACCTTCTTGTGCTGGGCCCCAATCTTCTGGCGGTGGGAGTATCAGACCGAAGCAATGCCGCCGCGATCGACCGCCTGACAGGATCGATTTTGCAAACCTTTTCCGAGCCCCTTAGGGTGATCGCCGTCCCGCTTCCCCAGCAACGCTTTGCCATTCACCTGGATATGCTCTTCACCATGATAGATCACCATCGCGCCCTGGTTCATGCGCCCCACATGCTGGGCAACTCTCCCCTGCCGGTGGTAGAGATGTGGATAGAACCGGGACGTTTACCGACCTTCACCCGCCACACCTCCCTCCTTGCCTGCCTGGCAACACTGGGCATGGAGATTGAGCCGATCCTCTGCGGCGGAGAGAACCCCGTGAAGCAGGAGCGGGAACAATGGCTCTCGGGAACAAACGCCTTTGCCGTGGCACCCGGGCAGATTCTGGTCTACGACTGCAATACGGCCACGCTGGAAGAACTGGCCCGGGCAGGTTTCCGGATCAGGACAGCCCTGGATTTTATAACAGAAAACACCCCTCCCGCCCCGGAGGAGTGTCTGGCAATCACGATTCCCGGGGCAGAACTTGCCCGGGGCGGAGGGGGCCCCCGGTGCATGACCCTGCCGCTTCAACGCAGGGATCGCTTCCCCTCCCGGAGGGACTGACACCCTCAAGAGGGAGACCGGTCCCGTGGGGAAATCCTTCTCCGTTATCATGCCCGTTGTAGCGGGAAACGTTCACGGCAAAGACGTTCAGACGGTTCAGTGTGGTGGGCGGAAGCTGGTTTCCGTCCACCTCAACCGAGAGGAGCGGGTAGTTTCGCGTTCTGGCCCAGGGAGCGAAGACCCCCTCGATCACCCGCCCGATGAGACAGGCGAAGGGAGAAATGTTCACAATCCCCGAGTAGCCGTTTTCCATAGCTGCCGCAGCAGCTCCAGTGGAAACGGCAATTTCCGAGTTCAATTCAGGATTCACAAAATGCGTCTTCGTGCGCTCCATAATTTTCTTCATCGTCCCTGGTCCGGGAGGAACAAGGCGGGCCGTTGCGAGAATCTTGAGAACCCTCTGCTCTATGCGGTGCTTCCAGGCCCGCTCCAGACCAAGCCGCAGCAGCGCCCTGGCCTCCTGCGCAAAGGGCCGCACCCAGAGAGGCCGCAGGGAGAGGCGTTTTCGAAGCTCGTAGTCGCGCACAAAATCAAGATAGTGAATCCATTCACTCACGCCCGAGACCTTGGCCATGATTCCCTGGCGCGCCAGGGTACCCACCAGCTCATCCACAGCGTAGTCGTCGCGCCGCACGTAGATCTCCCCCACCACCAGAGCCTTGGGAACCTGCGAGAGATCTCGGGCCAGCGGAATGGCCTGAAAGACCTGGGCGGCTTCCTTCAGCGCCGGGTAGATATCGCTGAAGTTTCCCTCGGCCCTTTGCACCAGCTTTTGCCACTCCTGCCGGTACAGGGTGATCGCCTCACCGGGGTCTTCCGCACAGGTGCGCAGAGCCGTCTCAATGTCTTTCATGTAATCCGAAATAACCAGGGACTGCCACATGGCGGCCCCCACATCGGGGCCGATCTCGGTGTAGGAGTTGTCAGCGCTCATGGTAAAGATCACCAGGTTGTCAATCCGCAAATCCCGGAAGAGGTTCTCGTAGAACACGTAGTACTGCCCGGTCCGGCAGGGTCCTGTGGTGATGGGGACAAAAACCAGATAGATCTCGTCCTTGCGGTACTGATCGGAGGCGAGAAACTGCAGGACATTCCCCAGCACCAGATGGGCGGGAACGCACTCCTTGCCGGAGCAGTGACCCCGGGCAATCATGACGGTATGCGAATCGGCTGGAGGGAGCGCCTGGGCGTTAATCCCCCGGGACCGGATCACCGCCGCAAGCAACTCCGTTCCCAGCTCGCCCATGTTGGAGAGTAACAACTGTACCGAGGGGTTGTCCCGCACGGGGATGTCCTCCCCTGTGTTGCTATTGTGGACGACAATATCACCGTTCTCGGGTACAACCAGACGAAGCCCGTTATCGTAGCGCTCTTCCGCGAGAGAATCCCGCCGGGATGCGTAGCCCTCGACGATATCGAGGAAGGCCTCGATGCGCGTGTCGATACCGGCATCGGCGCTATGGGAATCGAGTTCCAGGATCAGGAAGGGTTTGGTTCCCATCTGCCACTTAAGATAGTGCAGCAAGAATGAATCAGGAGCACAGGAGAAGTTTGAGATAAAGGTGACATAGATGTTGGGCTCATCCTTGAGGAGTGCCGAAGCCTTCATGTCCTGCTGGCCATAATACCAGTACATGTTCGGGAAGATTTCCTGCCCTTCTTCAAGGGGGAGAATATCGAAGGGGATCACCACATGACCGCGAGAGGTAAACTTTCGCGGAATCCCCATGTTTGCTTCGGAAGTGAAGGCGTTGTACGGACGCCCCAGCAGAGCGATCACAGACCGCTGATTCTCACGGGCCTCGGCCAGAGCCTGCTGGCCCAGCGCTTGTGCGGCTTCCCGGTAGGCTTGCTGCTTCTCCAGAGCCAGGGCAAAGGCAGCATCGATTCGGGCTTCCGAGACCCCCAGGGGAAGAGCCAGCTTGCGAAAAAAATCCCGAGCCTTGCCGGGACCGTGCTTGAAGCTGACCACCACATCCAGGAACCGCTCGGGAGGGATATCAGGGAAGGCCTTGCGGATGTAATAGGGCAGCCCTTGCGTTATGGGACAAAAATTAGCGTGGACCGAATCTTCGTAACTTTCCAGGTCCCGCACATGGGGGGTAAAGATGAAATCCACTCCCTTGTCGATTACATTTTGAACCGCCCCGTGGGCGATCTCTGCGGGGAAGCAGTAAGAGCTCTCCACACGGGCTACCCCCTTGCGGTCAACGCCGTCGGACAGGACGGTGCGAAACCCCAGGGTGTGGAAGAACCAGCTATAGAAGGGATAGAGAGAATGAACTGAAAAGCTTCGGGGGATACCTACGGTGAGCGTGGCCGAAGGAGACTCAGCGGGGGCAGCCGGAGCGGCGTACTCCTGAAAGAGAAGCCGATTGCGTTCGTCCACGTAATTCACGGCTTCACCCGGGGCAGTTGTTGTTCCCGAGGCTCCGACGCTGGAGGCTCGGGCCCCGCTGTTGCTGTACTTGCTGCAACGCCCCCCGAAAAAACGGCGGTGGCCGTTGACCTCAAGGATTCGAATGGGACAGAGATTATCACAGGAGGAACAGACAAACTCACCCTTCTCGAAAATTTCCGTGGCCAGAATTCGTTCCAGGGCCCAGTTACCCTTTTCCAGAAGCCCCTGGCGGTTTTTTTCGCGTGCCAGAATTGCAACGCCGTAACACCCCATGAGTTCAGGATCCGGCGGAACCAGAATATCTCTGTTCAGGAGCATCGCAAAGGCAGGCGCCACGGCCTCGTTTTTTGCTACTCCGCCCTGAAGGAAAACTGTCTTCCCGATGGTACGGTTGCCCACGACCCGGTTTAGATAGTTTGCCACCACAGATGTGACGATACCAGCGGTGATGTCTTCCCTGCTTGCCCCCTGGGCGATGGCCTTGCGAATGTCGGAGTTGATAAAGGCAGAACAGTGCTCGCCAAACTTCAGAGGGGCCGCAGCCTGAAGAGCGAGGTCACCAATCTGATGTGCGTAGGGAATATTCAGATCGCCAGCAGCGCTTTCCTCGAGGAACGATCCTGTTCCCGCCGAGCAGGCCTCATTCATGGCATAATCGATGGGAACCCTGTTCTGAAGAAGGACGTATTTGGCGTCCTGCCCCCCGATCTCGAAGATCGTGTCTACCTGATCGCTGAACTGGGTTGTTCCGCAGGCGTGGGCGATGATCTCGTTGTAGACACCGGGAGTCTCCACAAACAGCCCCAGAGTTTCCCGCGATGACCCGGTAGTTGCCGCCAGCTCCACCACAAGGGTAGCTCCGTCGCCAAGCTGATCCTGAATCTGTTTCTGGAGTTCCGAGAGACAGACTTTCAGGGCCCGCACGGGATCTCCATGGGTGCGCCCGTAGTGGGAGGCTGCTATCCTGCCTGTTTCGGTATTGACCAGGCAGACCTTTGTGGTGGTTGAACCTCCATCGATTCCAAGAATGTACCGCCCCCCGGCCTGGAGGGGCTCGCGGATCTCCTCAAAGTACGTAACCCGATTTTGAGCTGTTCGCAACGAGGGAAACCGTTCAAACCGTATCCGGGCCTCCTGGACCATCTGGCTGGTATCGTCGGGGATCGTTCCTGCTTCCTCAGCCAGAAGGGCCGCCCCGAAGGCTTCGTAGAACACTGCCTCGGGGGGGACATCGAAGGTTATCTCCGGGGCAAGTCCGCGCAACGCTCTGAGAACGTGACGGTTCGCCGTGATCCCTCCCGTAAGAATGACACGGCCGGAAGAGATCTTTGCGCGGCTTAAGAAATCAGCCACCTTGGTGGCCATGACCTGGCTCAGACTCACGGTGATCTCTTCCCGGCTGGCCTGACGCTTGTTCAGCTTGTGTGTACAGTCGCTCTTCATGAAGACCGAACACCGCGAAGAGAGGGCGCAGGTAGCGGTGTCCTCGGGTATGAGGTTTACTTCGTCCAGTTCCATGTGCATGCGGCCCAGCTGCTGCCGGAAGAACTCTCCCGTGCCGCTGGCACACTTGTTTCCGGAAAAGTTCCCCCGCACGTGGCCCTGCTCGTCCAGGGTATAGAGGATCAGCTCCTCCCCTCCCATGGAGACAATTGCCACGGCCGGCTCAGCCCCCTGCTCACGCTTTGCCAGAGCTCGCTCCAGGCAAAGAGGCTCAATGGCCGAGGCGGCCTGAACCAGCTCCCGAGCCTCGGTGCCAGTCACAAGAACCCTGGTTCCCCGGGGCAGTTTCTGGAGAGCGAGCTCCCTCTCGAGCACGGAGATCACCGCTCCCTCGTGAGGGATGACACGCCACCATTCGATGGAATGGTTCTTCATATGAACAAGTTTTATACTTGAGGAGCCCAAGGATATGCCCAGCGTATTCATACAGACCTCTACTATGTTTAATCTTTTCCGAGAGACTCTACCACGACGGATGTGGGCAATATAAGCCCCCGGCCGATTTCATTATGGTTAAAATTGTACCACGATATCCAGAGCCGGACAGACAAAACCAGCTCGTGCAGGACCAAGCGGGGCGAGAAACAGACCAAACAGAAAGAATAAACAGGGCGGAAGAATAAAAAACCCCTCCCGGGGATGGAGGGGTCTGAGAGCATCTCCTGCGGGGATCGAACCCGCGTTGCCGGGATGAAAACCCGGTGTCCTAACCACTAGACGAAGGAGACCCGTGCACGGCCAGGCACGTTGTAACGACAACGCCCACGACCTGTTTCTGAGCCGCGCTGGGTTCGAACCAGCGACCCACGCCTTAAAAGGGCGTTGCTCTACCAGCTGAGCTAGCGGCCCATACTCGTGCTCGTAACGAGGCCAAAATCTACCGGGAAGAGCCCCCCTTGTCAAGGGTTTTTTCGGCCCCGACCGGGTTTTTTCCCGATTTCCGGAGCAGCGCACCCGGCACCAAAGGGAAGAACCGGACGCCCTGTGCAGCCCCTGGCAAATCTGACCCTGCGCGGTTCTACAGACGGAAGGCAAACTCCAGAGCTGCCCCACTCACCTGCTGATCTCCGGGGTATCGCCCAAACTCACGGGCAAAGATCGCGAAGTTCACCGAGAGAAGCGACAAATCCATCCCGAAACCAGCCGTGGCGTACCCCTGATTCACCCCGAAGCGCAGAGCCAGGAAATTAAGCATCTCCACCTCGGTCCCAAAATGCAGTCGGGTCCACATTGAACGGGCCTTGTCGCTGTCCTGATCGGTCATTTTAAAGGGATCGGTCACCTGGGCATGGATCACGGGGTTAATAATCAGCCGGGTGTCTCCCAGATCAGGACGCCAGGCGATGCCGAAGGAAAACTCCATGGGGATCACGTAATTCTCTTTCACGTAGGAGGGATCGTCCTGGTCGGACGATTTTTCCGGAAGCCCTCCTTCCATAAGAGAATCGGCAATCTCCCGCAGGGAGTTCCTGGAGTAATCCATTTGGGTATTAAAGAGGTTTCGAGCCTGAACACCCAGCGTCACAGACCCGTACGTAGCCAAAAGCCCTGCATCGAAGGAAACTCCCCAGCCGTTCAGGGCGGTGATCGAATCCATGAGGTCCTCGTCATCGTCAGCGCCCTCGACCTCCACATCGAAGTAGCGCGAGATCAATTCAGCGGCAGTATCGGAATCGACCAGTGAAACGATCCGCAGAGTGGGCCGCAAAGCCGCGCCAAGGGACAGCGAGACAGGGCCGATCTCCAGGGGATAGGCGTAGGCTACGGCGAGCATCAGCTGCTGCTGGATCTCGCCCTGAAGCCCCAGGGGAAAGGTCTCGCCGTAGAGATAACTGTCCATGGCGATGTTTAGCCCCAAACCCACACGACTGCCGATGTATCCAATACCCAGGGCAGCACCCAGGCCAAAGCCGTTGGTGGTGAACTGCTCCTTCAGATTCTTGATGATCGGGTCGTCGTCATCGTCGCTGTCCAGGGATTCATCGGCCCCCATGGCGCCGATGGTGGGAAGGATCTTCCCCGGCCTCGAATGCACCCAGAGGGTCATGGAGGGTATGGTGAGACGCGGGCCCTCGGAGCGGGCCACCCCGGCAGGGTTGGTAAAGAGGCTGTCATAGCCCTGGGCGATGGCGGTAAAAGAACCTCCCTGACCCATGATCCGGGGCGAGAGAGGCCTGAACTCGGGCTGTTTCACCGTTGAGGCGTATCCCGGGGCAAGCCCTCCCAGAAATCCTCCCAGGAAAACGAGCACCAGCACTGCACGAACAGCCCGTGCGCGATCAGACATCGTCAAGAACTCCTCCAAATCCGGCGGCGTTGAAGATATTCCGCAGGGGGCTTCCCTCGGGAGCAAACTCCACGCCGTTATCGTAGGGAAGAGTAATCCAATCCGTATCCCGATCCCCCTGAGGTTTGGCAAGCTCCGCCGCCAGAGCGGCGATGCCGTCCTCTGCGTCTGCTCCGTTTGCCTTGGCGATATCCTTCACTACCAGAGCCACGAGCGCATTCTGGGCTACGGCTCCCTTGTTGGTTCCCGCAGGCATCTGCGGCTCCGGATCATCATCAGACGATGCCAGGGTGGTTCCCAGAGCCTCGTAGGCTCCGGCAGCGTTCACCAGATTCCGCAGAACCGCCGAAATTTTTGCCTCGTCACCACGGACACCCGAGGGAAGGAGTTGATCGAGCAAGGCCTCAGGGTCCTCCTCGAAGGTATCTATTCCTCCGTCAGTAAGGACGTCGATGGCGTTGTTGATTGTTTCGCCGGCATCAGTCTCGCGCAGGTTCACCTGACCTGCCAGGATCGCCGCTTTCTGCCGTGTCGCTTTGGGAACATCAGCATCGTCGGCGGCATAAACGCTCTCCAGAGCATCGTTGAGCCCTGCCCGGTCCGACGCGGAGAGCTCCCGGAAAAACCGGGAACTCCCGGCAGCATCGTCCAGGGCCGAAACAAACCCCGGAGCCCGGGCGGGGAGGACAACCCCTCCGTCGCTGTATTTTCTCAGGATAGCCGAGGCCGATTCCGGCCCGGCGAAGTTCTCGAAGAGGTTTCCCTCGAACACCGTGTCGCAGGAGACCAGCCCCAACAAGAGGGCCACTGCCCACCCCTGCAAGGCCCGCGCCGGGAGACAAGAGAAAAAAGTCCTGACCGGACTACTGGAAGAGAGCATTCGCCTAGCCATACGTTAAAGTATCGGCAAAATCGGCTAAAAAAACCAGCCTCGGAAGGGGCTCAGCCCTGGAGACGCTCCACACCCTGAAGTGCTTCGGGGAGCGCAGGCGCCCGTTCCAGAGCAGCCTGATACGCCTGGAGAGCCCCCTCCTTCGATCCGGCCTGCTCCCGGGCGTAGCCCAGACGAGCCCACCAGGGAGCCCGGTCGGCTGCCAGCAGAACAGCCTGGGTGAGCGCGATATCGGCGTGGTTGTATTCCCCGAAGTTCAGGAAGATCTCGCCCATCATATAATAGACATGGGGAAGCTGCCGGCCTTCCGGGGCAAGAGCCACGTAGTTCTGAAGGTGCTGAAGGGCGGCGCTATGGTTGCCCTTGCGGAAATGGGCATCGCCCACAATATGAATAATCCGGTTATCGAAACGGCTCACCCGGAGACCCCGCTCTCCGTACTGCAAGGCCTCGTCGTATCTGTTCAGGGCGAGCAGGCTCCATCCCAGAACAGTATAGGCATCCAGATTGGCAGCGTTTTCCTCAAGTTCCTGGAGAGTGATCTCCACGGCCCGCTGGTATTGTCCCTGGCGATACAGCACCAGCGCGTCGGGCCGATCCTGGGAGGCCACCCCGGGGATCGGACCGAGCCCCAGAAAGAACACCCCGAGAAAAACCACGCACCCGAGTTTTCCCGGAAAGGCGCGGCGAAGCCCTGGCGATGCCCCCCCCGAGGGAGACCGTATTCCCAAAGGAAGGGAAACACTACTCACTTTGACTCGCCTCATCACGGTGGCCCTCCTGATTCTGTCTCTGACTCTCCGGCGTCGCAGCGTTTCCGGGTGCCCGGCCCCCACCAGCAGCTCCTTTTTCGGGAGACTTCTCTGGAAAGTCGCTCCCCATGCGGCAGGACCCGGAGAAGGTGCTCCCGCTCTGCACAACCAGATCGGGAGTGGCGATATTGCCCTCCAGGGAGGCTCCTGAAAAAAGCTCCAGTCGCTTTGCGGCGGTGACATCGCCGCGCACGGTCCCTCGCACCGAGACGCATTCAGCATGAACGTCGGCGACAACTTCCGCAGAAGCGGCCACAAAGAGATCCGATTTGGCCCGAATCTCTCCGGAGAGGCGTCCCTTTACCAAAAGGGGCTCGGCAAACTCAATCGTCCCCTCAAACTCCAGATCCTCGCCAAGAACAGTTTCCAGCTCGGACTCGTCAATGGTGCGTACCCGTAACTCTGCCATGGTGCAACGCTACAGCGGGGGGGCTTCCCTCGTCAAGAACGTCCGTTCCAGGGAGGATCGCCCCCCCCGGAAGAATCTTCTTTCCCCGGGGGAGCTTGATCCGGGGCAACTTGGTCCGGAACAGCCCGATCATCCGGTGTGAGCAAATTCTCCACCTGGCAGAAGGCCCGGGAGAAGGCCTCTCTCATCTCCCTCGTGGACGGGTTAAATCGTTGCAGATCCCGGAACAGTTCCAGGGGATCGTTACAGGTCTGATCCATCACCTGAAGAAGCCTCCGGTATCCCAGGGTGCCGATATCACTCGGCTCAAGATCCATGGCCCGCAAGACCCGCCCTACCAAGTGGGTCACTCCCTGGGTGAAGGCCGCCTCCTGATCGTGGGCCTCGGGAGACATCTCCACGATCCGCAATCCCAACCCTTCAAAAGTGGTGCGCAGTTCATCGTACCGGCCCTGGCGATTTCTGACGGGCCAGAGAATTATCGGCAGGGGATATTCCCTCTCCCGGGCTGAATCGGGACCAAACATGGGGTGAGACGCGATGATATCCACCGAATCGGGTAGCAGCTCTTTCATCTGGCGGACCGGGTAGACCTTGACTGAACAGGTGTCCACCACAACCGTGCCCGGTTTCAGCAGAGGAGCTATGGTGCGCAACACTCCGGGCATTGCCGAGATTGCCACGGTCAGAAAAACCACAGGAGCATCCAGAGCCTTCTCCAGGGGAACCTGTTCCACCCCCGGGGGCAAGGAAGCTACCTGGCGGCGGCTGGTTCCCAACACACGATAATGCCCAGCCAGCATTCCCGCCCAGAAAGATCCGAACCTTCCGAGTCCGATCACTGCAGCCAGGGGAGATCTCCCGACCGATGGCCCTCTTCCGGCGGCATCAGTGCCGACGGACTCTTTTTCTTCCTCGTTCACAGCGGTGAGTATGCCCGTAAATGCCCCTTCTCCTCAAGTTACATTTTCTCTCGATCTATGCTACTCTTCCTGTATCGATATTTTTTGCCCACAGCTCCCGTTTTCAGAGGTGTGGCCTTCAGGGTGTTCTTCCAACGTGGAAAGCCCCTGTGAAGAAAGGTCTCTCTACGCAGACAGGAGCAGAGGTTTATAACGCAAGGAGCCAATTCATGGAATTTGTTGAAACGATGAAAGCCCAGGCCCGAAAGTTGCAGCGCGCCCTGGTTCTGCCCGAAGGCACCGAGCCCAGGACAATCCAGGCAGCCCGCATCCTTCTGGATGACAAACTCGCCGGAGCGGTAACGCTCGTGGGAGCGCAGCAGGCTATCAAAGCTGCCGCTGCCGACGCCGGAGTCGATCTGACGGGAATCACCATCGAGGACCCGACCGGATCATCAAAAAAAGAGGCCTACGCAACCGAGCTTGCGGAGTTGCGCAAGAAAAAGGGGATGACCCGCGAGGAAGCCCTGAAAGCCATAGAGGCTCCCCTGAACTGGGCAGCCATGATGGTCCGCAGGGGCGATGCCTACGCCATGGTGGCTGGTGCCGAGAACTCCACCGGCAACGTTCTGCGGGCAGCCTTTCAGATCATCAAGACCGCCCCGGGCACAACCTTCGCATCAAGCTGCTTTGTCATGCGGGTGCCCGATCCCGCCTGGGGAGTAGAGGGCCACATGATCTTTTCCGACTGTGCTACTATTCCCGACCCCACGGCGGAGCAACTGGCTGAGATCGCCCGGGCAGCTGCCCAGAGTTGCCGAACCTTTCTGAACACCACCCCCCAGGTGGCGATGCTCTCGTTCTCTACAAAAGGATCGGCCCAGCACCCCGCGGTGGACAAGGTGACCCAGGCCCTGGCCCTGGTGAAGGAGAAGGAACCCGATCTTGCCGTGGACGGCGAGCTCCAGGCCGACGCAGCGCTGGTCCCCTCGGTGGGAGAGAAGAAAGCGCCCGGTTCCCCCGTGGCAGGCTGCGCCAATACCCTGGTCTTCCCCGACCTGAACTCGGGGAATATCGGGTACAAACTGGTGCAGCGCCTGGCCAAGGCTGATGCCTACGGACCATTCCTGCAGGGCTTTGCAAAACCCGTGAGCGACCTCTCCAGAGGGTGCTCCGTTGAGGATATCGTCACCACCTCGGCAGTGACGCTCTGCCAGGAAGCACTGTAAGCACCTGGAGGCTTCCATGAGAATAGTGATCGTCGGCTATGGCCGGATGGGACGGGAGATCGAGGCGATCTCCCGCGAACGGGGACACCAGATCCTTGCTACGGTGGATCCTCTTGCCCCGGGAGCAACCGCTGCATCCCTGGAGCAGCTCCCCCCCCTGGAACCGGCCAGCACTCTCGAAAACCCCGTAACGGTGATCGAGTTTGCCCTTCCCCCGCAGATCAGGGAGAACGTGGCCTACTACGCCCGTCACGGCTGGCATGGGGTGATTGGCACCACCGGATGGGACCAGGAGCGGGAGGAGGTCCTCCGACCGGCCCGGGAGGCCGGCACAGGACTGGTCTACGGATCAAACTTTTCCGTGGGAGCCAATCTCTTTTTCAGGCTCTCCCGGTATGCTGCCCGTCTGGCCAACAAAACCGGAGCCTACGATAGCGCCGTGATGGAACTGCACCACCGGCAAAAACAGGACAGCCCCAGCGGAACGGCGCTGACCATCGCCGAAGGGCTTCTGCAGGAGACCTCTTGCAAGAATACCATTCAACCCGAAACACTGCACCGCCGGATCGAACAGGAAGAACTCCACGTCATTTCTGGCCGTGTCGGGTTCATTCCCGGCACCCATACGGTTTATCTTGATTCCGTGGCAGACACGGTGGAACTGACCCACCGGGCCCGGACGCGACAGGGCTTTGCCCTGGGAGCTGTCCAGGCTGCGGAGTGGATTTCCTCGCGCCAGGACGTTGTTCCTGTGGACGAGTTTTTTAACGATCTGTTCCAAGACCAGTAATACAAGGAGTTTTCATATGTTCAAGGGAGTCTACACAGCACTGATCACCCCCTTTACCGCCGAGGGGGCAATTGATGAACCAGCCCTGCGGCGGATTGTGAACGCCCAGATTGAGGCCGGCGTGGCGGGCCTCGTCCCGGTGGGAACAACCGGGGAGAGCCCCACTGTGACGCACCAGGAGAACATCCGCGTCATCGGCATTGTGATTGAGGAGGCCCGGGGAAGAGTTCCGGTGATCGCCGGAACCGGTTCAAACTCCACGGCTGAGGCGATCGAGATGACCCGCGAGGCAAAGAAGCTTGGCGCAACGGCGACTCTCCAGGTGGCGCCCTACTATAACAAGCCCTCCCAGGAGGGGTTCTACCGCCATTTCACGACCATCGCCGACACAGTGGATCTGCCCATTATGGTCTACAACATTCCCGGACGCACGGGAAAGAACATCGAGACCGACACGCTGGTGCGTATGGCCAACCACCCGAATATCGTGGCGATCAAGGAGGCGAGCGGAAGCATCTCCCAAATGATGGATGTGATCGCCCGTCTGCCCGAGGATTTTGCCGTTCTCTCGGGAGACGACAACCTGGCTTTTGTTCTTACCTCTTTGGGGGGGCAAGGAGTTGTCTCGGTGGCGAGCAACCTGATCCCTTCGCGGATGGTGAAACTGGTGGACCAAACCCTGCAGGGTGAGTGGGCCCATGCCCGGGAGGCTCACTACAAGTTGCTTCCCTTCTTCAGAGCTCTCTTTCTCGACACAAATCCGGTACCCATCAAATATATGATGCATCGGGCGGGTTTCTGCGAGAACAGCTACCGCTTGCCCATGGTACCCTTGAGCGAGGAAAACCAGCGCTCGATCGACGCACTCCTGACGCGGTACGGAATCGTCTAGCGACCATCCCTGATCGCTCGGGGCTACTCGCTCTCGGGGAGGATACCCAGGAGGCGTTCTGCCAGAAGGCGGAACGTCTCGGGTGGCAGTTCTTCGGGCCTGAGCCCGGGATCGATCCCGCATTCTTCCAGGGCGGGGAGCCAGGCTTTCCAGGTGTTCCGCAGCGTTTTCCGGCGCTGGCCGAAGGCTTCCCGGGTCAGGAGGGATATCCGTTCCGTTACCTCCCGCGAAGGCCGGTGAGGAAGCTCCCTCAGAACAGCCACGGCAGACCCTACCTGGGGCCGGGGGTAAAAAACCCCGGCAGGAACTGAAAAAGCCCGCTCGACCCGGTAGTGGCTCTGGACGAGAACCGAAAGGGCGCTGTAGGTCTTGCACCCCCGGGGGGAAACCAGCCGGTCCACCATCTCGGACTGGAGAAGAAAGACCATGACAGGCACGGCCAGCCCCGACTCGACGATGCGGGGCACCATCGCCCCCGCGCTGTGGTAAGGCAAGTTTCCCACGATCGCTCCCGGAGCAGGGAGCCCCTGAAAGGTGTCGAGAAAATCCCCCTCCTCTATCGGCAGTTCGTCGCCGTAGCGCTCCCGGAGCACGCGGATTACCCCCCGGTCGATCTCAAAAAGCCGGATCGGCAAGCCCAGACCACGCAGCTCATCGGTAAGTGATCCCAAGCCGGGCCCTATCTCCCAGATTTCTCCGCTGCCGGGAAGTGGCGTTGGCAGCGTCCGGGCTATGAGCGAACCGATCCGGTGACGGGTTGCCGAATCGGTCAGAAAGTTCTGGCCAAAGCGCTTTTTCAGACCTATCTCGTGACGATCCAGAAGGTCTCGTATTTCAGAAATCGAGTTGTGATTCATGGTTACTCTCTTTTTGGAGCTGTCTTCCCTGGGACTGGTCACTCCGGGACTGGTTCCTCTGGAGACAATGCTGCCTGATGATACACCCGGTGCCCCCTGCGATTATAGCCCCCAGGATCAAAAGAGCCCAGGGAGAGCTCCGAAACGAGGCCTCCCAGGAGGCTCTCAAAGAAGACCAAACGGAAAGGCGATCACCGGTACGAACAATCCCCGGTATGCTTCCTCCCAACCGGGCGACCTGAAACAGAAGTTGTGCCTGCCACCGGATCAGCATCGCCAGGAACGAACCCAGACCGGGAAGGGTTGCCGTCAGCAAGAAGACCAGCCCGCACCACATCACCAGCACCACCAGAGACGAGAGAAGCCCGGCAAAGAGAATACCTGCCGGGTAAATTGTTCCAAAGGAGAACCAGGATATCGGCCCTGTAGCGACCATCGCCGCCAGGGAGACTCCGGTATACTCTGCGAACCGTCGGGGCAGAAACCGGCTCAAGCCATCCACCAGGGGGGGGCCGGCCACAACGATTCCCAGAAGCGCCAGCAGGGACAGCTGGAACCCTACGTTCTGGACAATTCCCGGAGCCACCAGAGCCACCAGGCAGACCGTTCGCGCCAGCAACACGGGCAAGGGGGTCTTTCTTCCCCGAAAGCGGGCAAGCGAAATGAGCGCGATCAGGACGAAGGCCCGCACCAGAGAAGGAATAAATCCCGCCACCCAGACGTACCCTGCCAGGAGGGGGAGAACAGCAACTCCGCGCAAACGGTACGGCAGAAACCGGGCTGGACCGGCGTACAAAATCAGCGCCAGCACCCCCAGATGCATCCCGCTAAGGGCCAGGGCGTGGGATGCTCCGGCGGAACGGACCGCCCCTGAGAGATCTTCCGAGAGAGCCCCCCGATCTCCCAGAAGCAGGGCAAGAATCAGAGGGCCGCCCAGAGCATCGAGCCGGGCCAGACGCCGGCGCATCCAGTTCCGGACCACCCTCCGCACCGCCACGGGCCCCCGGCCAGGAAGAAGGGAGAGCTGATCCTCCGAGACCCAAAGAGAACTCGCCTGGCCTGGATGATCCAGGCCAGGCAGATCGTCCAGGCCAGAGACTATCAGACGATCTCCCCTGAGGGGGATGATTCTTCTCTCTTCGGCGTGAAGATATTCGCTTCCCCGCCAAAGTACCACCACCCGCCCCCGGGCGTCTCCCTGCCAGCCCCGGCGATCACCCGCCCGGTCAACGGCCAGCTCGATCCGCCGCAGGGACGAGGTTCCCGGGCGAAGATCATCGACCAGGGTGCCGGAAACCCACAGCCCTCCCCGGGGATCGATCGTCGCCGCCAGGGGAGCATCGGCCGCAGCAATCCGGACCTCGCCGGCGATAACAGCGATCAACCCCAAAATACATCCCGCTCCGAGACGGAGGAAAACCAGGGAAAGCCGTTTTTCGGAGGGCCCGGTATCTTCGGGGAGACCAGGATCTCCGGGGAGACCGGGATTTTCGGGGGGAGCACGATTCGGCCAACGAGGGGTTGTTGATATCAGGACCAGAACAGCAACGGCAGAGGAAAACAGGAACATCCCGCCGGCAAGACCCATCCTGAGGGAGAGCCCTCCAAAAATAATGAGGGAGGCCCACACCTCGGGCGCCGTCAGAACCGACACGGCCGCCACGGGGCACCCCCGAGAAGGGGGGCCCCAGAAAAAAACAGTTCTTCTCACATAGAGATATTACGGAGCAACGGAACGCAGCGCTTCTCTGGCCCGTTGCCGAACACGACTGGGATAGTTCTCCAGAAGGGTGGTGTAAAACATTGCGTCAAAAGCCAGAGAATTTCCCAGAGATTCCAGGTTCCCGATCACCGCCAGAACAATCTGGGTGTCATAGGGACGATCGGTCTCGGTGTAGGTGTTGACCAGCTCCAGATACGAGGTGAGTCGGCGGGCTGCTTCCTCGTTGCCCATTGCTCCCAGGGTTGCGATAGCTTCCAGGAGAGGGCCGCTACTGATCCTGCCCCGCTCGAACTCAAGAACCGTCTGGTTGAAATGGCGGATGACCTCGGGTGTAGCGGGACTGTACTCACCGACCCGCAATACGGCGGCGGCGGCAAAACGGATCTGCCGATATTCCTCCTGAGCCCGAATATCGCCGGTGCCTGCGGCCTCGGCATCGCTCAGAACGGTCCGGGCAAGCTCAAGACGCTCTTCCTGCGACAGCAACCCGCTCTCCAGAAGGAAGGTGAAGGCAGGACGACGCTCTACCAGGGGACGGTTCCTCACCGCCGCCAGGGCGAGATCGGCCACAGCCCCCTCTATTTTTCCCAGAGCCTCCCGGGCGGGGGTGGTAACGAAATCGGGATATTGCAAAAGTACCGTATCGACTAAAACGCCAAACCCCTGAGGAACCTGAAGATCCCCCAGAGCTTTCACCGCGCCGGAAAGGACTTGAAGATCGGGCCTGCCACCTCCCTGGGAGACGATATGCTGACGCCGGACCCAGTCGACAAGACCTTCCACGACGCGCTCATCCCCGGAACCCATGGCGGCGATCACTTCAAGAACCCGGATTCGCGTGGAGGTTTCATCGAAGACCTGGAAAAGCCGCCAGAGATCTCCCACAGCGGGAAGATATTCCCCCTCATCCAGACGATCAATGGATATCCGGGCGATCTCGCGCAGAAGCGGGCTTGTGTAGAGCTCACGGGAGTTGCTGAGAACATAGCGCAAGGACTGTTCGTAGAGGGGGCCAAAGGCCCGGGGGTCCTCGCTCTCGGCACCGCGGAGAATTTCTATTTTTGTCTGCACGTTGGCAGCGGCAAAATTTCGCTGGAATACCCCGAGTCTCCCCGTCTGGGCCTGGAGGATTCCTGCAGAAAAGACCAGCACGGCCACAAGGCCGGCAGATTTTACGGAGGTTATCATACTGTTATAGTAGTTGAAAGAACCGGTGGTTGCAACGAAGAATTTCACTCCTCCCCGGGTGGCCCGTGCTCCCACGCTTCTTTCCGGGGGGAATCCTCCTTGGGAGGAGGCTCCTGGGGGTATGGTTCTTCAAGCTGGTCCTCCCCGGACCTATCCTCCGTGAGCCGGTACACATAGGAGAGGATTTTGATTCTCATATCGCCAGAGGGGGGCTGTGCCTGGAGATGCAGTATGGATATATGCTTCTCGCTGTGGTAGTTGGCAGAACGGATAACACCGCAGAGAATAAGCACCGCACCGTTGACTTCAATCTGGAGTTTCAGGGAAAACCCCGCTGCGACCCGCCCCCGCAGAGCCAGGGCGGCGCCATCCTCGGAAATATCCAGAACCCTGCAACGATACCCCCCTGAGGCCTCTTCCAGTTCGTTTCCCTGGGCAGGGTCTCGCAGGGGATATACCCGACCGGCCAGATTGGTCTCACGCCGGACCGAGGCTCGTTTCTGGCTCCGTTCCAGATGATCCTCGTGGGCCAGGTGGAGCATCAACACTTTTTGATTCCGGGGAACATTGAGGACAGTAGTCTCGAAATAGTAGCCGGCATCGTCTTTGCGCCAGAAATAGACCCCCAGCTTCTGGGTTTTCCAGGAGAATCCCGGTGGAAGACGAACTCCTTCCCCGGGAAGGCTCACCGCAACATAACGCCGGGCCGTCTCGGCGACTCTTGCAAGAAAGACCCCCTTGCCCGGCACCGTTATTTTGAGAGGCTGGCCCGGTTCGAGCCTTCGCGTGGAAGATATTCCCAGGCGGTATTTGGGCTTCCGGAACTCCAGCTGAGCGCGAAAATCGAAGAGCTTGTTCAGAAACCGGCGCCGCTCCTCTTCCCGGGCAGGCACCGCCAGATGGTACTGCTCAAGAACCCGCTGAAGACACGCTTCAAGAGCCCGCACACTCCAGAAGAGCATCTCGGGGTTCGAAAGCCCCCGCTCACGAGCAGCTCTGCGAAGCAGATGAACCTCGGCAAGGGAAAAGCCCGTTTCCTTTCCCCGCACGTAGAAACGCAGCCACGATCCCCCCAGGCCGTCGCGGCGAAACACAAGATAGGCCAAGGCTACTACAAGGACCAGCACCATGGCTGGTATCAGAAGCTCCACGTCAAGCTCTCTCCCGGGAAGGATAATCGGTTGGAACGCATCGATACTGCGATAGCGACGGTACCGATACTATAGTAGCGGCAGAGGAAGTGGAACTGCAAGAAGGATCAAAAGAGGCCATCGTCAAAAGAGGACTGTAGACACCTGTAGACAACGCCCTCCAGGGCAGGGAAAATAGCACCTCCATGAGCGCTCCCATGCAACGGTTTCGTGAAATTTTCCTTCTCTGGGCCATTGTGTTTCTTCCCGGGTATTTCTCTGCAGGATCCCCCGGAGGAGCCTCCTTTCTGGACAGTCCCCAGGGACTTCTGGCAGTGGCAATAAAACAGACGGTCTTTGCCCTTCTGGTGATACACCTTCTGGATGTTCAGGGAGAGGCGGAGTTCTTGCGATCTCCCTGGAAGGTCTGGAGCGGAAAGACGCTTTTGGGAGCCGGGGCAATCGCCCTGAGCCTTCTGGCGCTGGCAGCACTTTTGCGGGCACTCACAGTTTCCTCGGGCCAGCCCTTTTCACCGAAGAGCGCCTCTTCACCTCTGATCACCGCTCCCCTGACCACTATCCCCCTGCTGACAGGAACGCTTCTGGCGGTAGCCTACGGAGAAGAAATCTTTTTCCGGGCCTATCTGCTGATCCGCCTCAACCAGGCGGGTCTATCGTCGATGCCGGCTCTTTTGATCTCGGCCACACTTTTTGCGTTGACTCATCAGTGGCAAGGCCCCGAGGCTGTTTTCTTTGCCTGGATCAGCGGCATCTTCCTGGGCTCAGTCTGGATACTCCGCCCGGGTATTCACCACCTGGCCCTGGGGCACGCCGCCTACAACGCCCTGGCCCTCTTGATTCCTGCCATCGGGACTGCTACAGTATAACATCATGACAGTTGCATATAGAAAAACACAAACCTTTTACAAAAGGCTCCCGAGACGCCTTCTTTGTGTTCTGGCCTTTGCGGCCCTTTCCGTCGCGGCGGCAGCGGACGTTCCCCCGGAAATCCGGGCAGAACAGAGGGAACTGCTCTCGTCGCTGGGCTTCAACAGCCCGTCACGGCGAATAGAAGCGATCGATTTCACCGCCCCCCTGCTTTCGGGAGGCAGTACTTCCCTGGAGGAGCACCGTCCGAATCTGGTGATCCTCAACTTCTGGGCCACCTGGTGTCCCCCGTGCCGGATCGAAAAACCCGCCCTGGAGCAACTGCACCGGGAGTTTCAGGGAGCGGGTCTGAAGATTCTCTCGGTGAACATGCAGGAAAACCCTCTCCAGGTGCGGCAATATGTGCACGAGACGGGAACCACCTTTCCCGTATTGATGGATTCCTCGGGCAGGATTTCCGCTACCTACGGAATCAGGAGCATTCCCACGTCGTACCTGATCTCTTCGGAAGGAACGGTCCTTGCCGTGGTCCAAGGAGCCCTGGATTGGTCGGCGCCCCGGGTTATCCAGACTTTTCGCAGGATTGTTGCTCTGGAAGAAAAATATGGTCGGTGATCTCTCCCTGGTGGCCGCAGTGGCAACAGCCCTGGCGGCGGGATTTGTATCGTTTCTCTCACCCTGTGTCTTTCCTCTGGTGCCCAGTTACATGAGCTTCATCAGCGGCGTGGGCTTCTCCGAACTCTCCCGGGGGGATCACAGGAACTCCCTGATTCTGGGCAGGACGATCGCCTTTGTTCTGGGTTTCTCTGCGGTTTTTGTCGCCCTGGGGTTTCTCTTCTCGGGCCCGGCCCTGCTCTTTGCTCCGGCCCTGCCCTGGATCAATCTGGCTGCGGGGTCGGTTCTGGTTTTCTTTGGAATTGCCCTGGTCTTTAACCTTCCCCTGTTTCTGGAAAAGATACTTCCCGGGAGCTGGCGAGCAGCTCCTGCAAAACCTTCCTCGCTGGGCGGGGCGGCTCTTGCCGGAGCGGCCTTTGGTGTTGGCTGGACTCCCTGCATAGGCCCCCTTCTGGGCTCCATTCTCTTTCTTGCCGGATCCGGCGGCGATCCTGCCAGAGCAGGTTTGCTTTTGGCAGCTTACTCTCTGGGGCTGGGGATACCTTTTATTGCCGGGGGGATGATGTTCTCCCGCCTGGTCAGGACAACACCCAAGCTGGGCCCGCACCTGGGGAGAATCCGCCGGGGTAGCGGCGTTCTTCTGGTGCTTTTGGGCGCACTCATCGCCCTGGGACAGTTCCAGCAGATCAACGCCTCCGTTCTTTCGGCGGGGTTTCGTCTGCACCAGTGGGGCATCTCGGCCCCGGGGGAGGCGCGGCGGGTCTTTTCCCTTGTCTTTCTTGCAGCGGGAGTGATCTTTCTTGTTCCCGGCGGCACCTCGCTGGTCCGAAGAATTCGTGAGAGGACTATCCGTGAGGGAAGGGGCCAGATAGGACGGGGCCATCGGAGACGGGGGATGATCCTTGCAACCGCAGCGGCCCTGATCTTTTTTCTCGCAGGAATGCTTCAGGCTGCGGGATTGGTTCAGGCAGAACTGCTCCTGAGCCGATGGCTGCTCTTTCAGGGCCTCTGATTCAGCCATCGCCCTTTTTTCCCGGCATATCTTCCGGGAAAAAGGGGATAGCCCGGGACGACTGAATCTGGTATCTTTTCTGATCATGCACCGGATTCCCCTGACATTTCCCGCGCTTGTTGCAGCTTTGGTACTTCTTGTCCCTTTGCCAGCCCAGAGCCGGCACTACACCGCCCGGAATATCGAACCTCAGGACCAGGAATCGGCCACCGTACCGGGCGGGCGTTTCTGGAATTTGCCTCCCGAAGAGCTCCAGGGGCTACGCTGGCCCGCCTCCTCCGAGGCGATTGATCACCATGTGGAGCATCTCCTGGCTTCCATGTCCGACGAGGAGCGGGTGGCCCAAATACTCATGCTTGCCTGGAGCGGAGAGGAACCCAGCGACGAGATTCTTCGGTGGATCACCGAGCGCAACCTGGGGGGAGTCAAGATTTTCGGCTGGAACGCCGAGAACCTGGTGACCCTGACCCGCTCTCTCACGACGATGCAGCGCAAAAGCATCGCCACCGAAAACGGCATACCACTCTTTACCGCCACCGATCAGGAGGGCGGCTGGGTCCGGCACATCAAGGGAGGAACCCTGATCACCCCCGGCAACATGGCCATCGGGGCCTCGGGGCTCCCCTACGACGCCATGATGAGCTCCCGCTACATTGGCCAGGAGCTGCGCGCCCTGGGAGTGAACATGAACTTTGCCCCCACGGTAGATGTCTACATCAACCCCGAGGCTCACGTGATCGGTCCCCGGGCGTTCTCTCACGACCCTGCCCAAACGGGGCTGCTGGGGACGGCCTTCTTCAGGGGCCAGGAACAGAGCGGCGTGATCGCCACGGCGAAACATTTTCCAGGCCACGGGAACGCCACGGGCGACAGCCACGGCGTCCTTCCGGTACTCAACGACTCCTTCCAGACCCTCTGGGACCGGGATCTCCTGCCCTTCAGAATGCTGATCCGCGAGGGGATACCTGCGATCCTGGGAGGGCACCTGAGCTTTCCTGAAATTTCGGGGGTCGAGACCCCGGCGAGCCTCTCGCCCTACTTCAACATCACCCTCTTGCGGGAAAACCTGGGCTTTGAGGGAATCGTAATCACCGACGATATGTACATGGGAGGCGCCCTGGTCTACGCCGAGCGTCAGGGCTGGACCTTTGCAGAGCTCATAAAACAGGCCGTTCTGGCAGGAAACGACAGTGTCATGCTTTCAAGAACTCCCGCTTTTAACGGCCTGATCTGGCGAACCCTCCTGGAAGCCTACCGTACCGAACCAGATTTTCGCCGCCGCGTGGACGAATCGGTTCGGCGGACCCTGCGCGTCAAGATCGCTTATCTGATTCCGGAATGGCGCGTACCTCTTTTCCCTGATGCCTCCACGGTGCGGGAGTTTGTTCGCATCCCCGAGGCCCAGACCTTCTTCCTGGACCAGGCGGGGCGAAGCATCACCATGATCCGTGACACAGCCCTCCCCCATCCCCGCCGGGAGGGAGAGCGGGTGCTTCTGGCAGGCCGGGGAGCAACCTTTTTTGCCGTGGGTCGGCAGTTCTTTCCTGGAGCCGGAGAACTGCGGTTCCGGGGCAGTAATTTTTACTCCTCCCTGGCGGAAGACCGGAACCGCTGGGCCGCCGAGATGGACCGCTACGATACAGTAATCTTTCTTCTGAGCGATCCCAACACGCTGGAGATCCTTCAGTCTGCCCGACCCAAAAACGCCAAGGTCATCGTCTACAGCGTCCTGACACCGATCTACCTGGGAGCACTCCCCTGGGTGGAAAACGCGATCGCCGTTTACGGCTGGGGCAGAGAGAGCTTTGAAGCAGGCTTCAGCGTTATCCAGGGTCATTATCAGCCCCGGGGATCGCTACCGCTCCTTTTAAATTATCCCTGAAGGAGCACCTGAAGGAGCAAGGGATCATGAGAAACAGCGGCTCCCGCGCCCTCTGGAAAATCGTCTCCTCTCCCGAGCAATCTGACCTGGTGAAATACCTGGAACGCCACGAACCGCTTGCTACCGTTGTGAGCGACCGTCTGCGTCGATTCCCCCTGGATCGACGCCTCCACGGCGGAGGGCGCGTCCATTTCCGGGAGAACTGCGGGGCGGTCTATCAGGGACCGGGCGGTTTTTTTGCTCCCTTCTTTTCGGGATACAGCCCGGAAGATCTTCACGCCCAGGCAGCCCTCCGCCGGAACTTTGGCGCCTTTCTGCGCCCCCGCACGATCATGGGTGCCGAGGCTCATGTGGAGGCCCTGACAGCCTTGCTGGGGGCAAATCCCCGCACATGGGTTAACTACGATCTCCTGAGCCTCTCCCCCCCGGACTATCCCCGGAGAATGCCAGCCCCCCGGGATATCAGCATCGTTCGCCCCCGTCCGGACCAGTGGCGCAGTCTTCTCCAGCTTCAGATCGCCTACGAGATAGAGGAGGTGCTGCTTCCGGGAACCAGACCGGCCCCGGAACACAGCAAGACCTCCCTCATCGACAGCCTGACCTGCCAGCGCGTTCTCGTTGCAGTCTGTCAGGGCGATGTTATCGGCCGGGTCGCCACGAACGCCCGCGGCATGGGAACCGATCAGATCGGAGGCGTCTACACCGTTCCCTCCTGGAGGGGACGGGGAATAGCCCGCCTCCTGATGACTCACCTTCTTGCCGATCTGGCCCGGGAAGGCCGGAGGGCATCGCTCTTTGTGAAAAAAGACAACACCGCAGCCCGGCGACTCTATGACGGCCTTCATTTTTCGTTTGTATCTCCCTATCGAATCAGTTATTATCGCTGACCGTGCATATTCTTTTTGTAACAAGCGAGTTTCATCCTTTGGCAAAATCCGGGGGCCTTGCTGATGCCGTGGCCTCCCTGGCAAAAACCCTTTTTTCCCGGGGAAACCGGGTCTCCCTGGTTCTACCCCGCTACCAATCCATAGACCTTGAGGGCTGGACCGATCTGAAAATCCCCCTGGGTGTTCCTCTGGGAGATCAGGAAATCTGGACAGGGTGTCACCACCGTGAACTGGGAGGGGTTGATCTGTTCGCCCTGGATCACGGGGAGCTCTTCCGACGCCCTGGCATCTATGGCCCGAGTCCCGCCGAGGCCTACGGGGATAACCTTCGCCGCTTCTCTCTTCTCTCCCGGGGCGCGTTGCAACTGGCCCTGGCCCTTGATCTCAGGCCGCAGATCATCCACGCCCACGACTGGCCGACCGCCCTGGTTCCTGTTTTTCACCGGCTCTTTTACCGGGAAACTCCCCTGGGCGGGGCCAGAACGGTCTTCTCCATCCACAACTTTGGCTACCAGGGGTGGAGCCCCCTCGCCAGATCCCGCGAGACGGGACTATCACCGGAGGAGCGCGGTCGGGCCGGGCTCGAGCATAACCAGGAGATCAACCTCGTGAAGGGAGCCCTCACCACGGCCGATGCCCTGGTAGCCGTGAGCCCCCGCTATGCCCGGGAGATTCAGACGCCCGCCTTTGGCTTTGGCTTGCACCGGGAAATAACACAGCAGAAGGAAAAACTGACGGGAATTCTGAACGGCATCGACCGGGAGGAATGGAATCCCCAGCACGATACCGCCCTGCCGGCCTGCTATAGCCGGGAGAACCGCCGGGGAAAAGCTCTTTGCAAGGCAACGCTCCAGATAGAGTTCGGGCTGCCTCCGGAACCAGAGGTTCCCCTGATAGGAATGGTAACCCGCCTCACCGAGCAGAAGGGAATCGGCGCGCTTTTCGGGAACGGCACCAGGCAGGCCGGAACAGAGCGAGGGGCTCTCCGACGAATATGCGAAGAACTTCCCCTTCAGGTAATCCTTATCGGAACAGGAGAAGCCTGGTGCCAGGAGGAGATTCAGCGCCTGTCGGCGGAGCTTCCCAATTTCTCGGCCCTTATCGGGTACAGCGAGACCCTGGCCCACCGGATCACCGCCGGAAGTGATTTTTTCCTGATGCCCAGCACCTACGAACCCTGCGGCCTGAATCAGCTCTACGCCCTGCGCTATGGCACCATCCCCGTGGTAACCCCCACAGGGGGGCTGGCCGATACGGTGGATTCCGAAACGGGAGTTCTCATCCGCCACTACTCACCCGAGGGTATCTTCGCTGCGCTTCAGGAGGCCTGCCGGATCTACCAGGAGCCCTCCCGTCGCCTGGAAGATCTGCGCGATGCCGCCATGGCCAGAGACTTCGGGTGGGATCGTTCCGCCAAAGACTACCAGGATCTGTACAGCTCGCTTCTTGATCAGCCCGGTGAAATCCGGGAAGGCCCGTCGTAGCGGGCCTTCTTGCGAAGCAATCGCGCCATCCGGTGTTCCAGGGAAGCATCCCGGCCCCATCGGTCTGCCGCAGCGCTTACCACCTGCAAAGCCTCGTCGAAACGGCCCTGACGATGTTCCAGAAACTTGGCAAGAGCCACGGCGTCTTCCCGGCTGCCCCGATAGCGGTGAAGAAGGCGCAGCGCCGCCTCCTGACCGGGCCAGTCCTTTCGGCTTCGGGCGATCCGAATCTGGAGCTCCGCCAGCTTTTCCCGGGCCCTGCCGGAAGAGCTTCCGGGACAGGCGAGAAGATGCCGAACCCGGAATGCTGCCCGATCCCGGTCTGAAGGACTTCCTCTTTCCCAGAGCAAGCGAAGTCGCGCCGCCTCGTCGGCAACAACCGGGAGCGTCTCCTGACATCCTGAAGAGAGATCGGTCGTCTCGCCTGTGGCAGAAGAAGGGGTCCGGCAACAAAAAAGCCCGTTCAGGTGCACTGCCAGAAGCGCCAGGTGCAGAATATCGTAGAAATGATGGGCCAGAACGGGAGCAATTCCCCGGGGATCGCCCCGGCGAAGATACTCCTGATAGCGCTCGGGAACCTGACTGCCGGGGATGTCCTCATCCCGTTGCACCCCCAGAACCCGCTCTTCCACCGCAGAAAGACGGCAGGAACCAATCACGGGCGAAAAGAGACGGCGCGTGATCGGGAGAAGGTCCAGATGACGCGCTTCGGGGAGATTTCTTCTGGTCATGATCGCCCGGGTGCGCAAAACGGGAATATCAAAAGAAGCGCCATTATACGTGACATAACAGGGATTATCGCCGATGAGGCGGTGAAGTTCACCGGTGTAGGCCGTCTCGGCTCCAAGATCGGCCAAAAAGAGCTGCTCCACCCGTAGCCGGGGGCGATCGTCTTCCCCATCCTTTGTTCCCACGAATCGCCCCAGCCCCGTGAGAAAGGCAACGCTCCCGGAACCTCCCGAAAGACCACTGGTTTCCACGTCCAGGAAGAGGGGAGAACAGATCTCCCCCACTCCAAAAACTGCCGAGATGCTGCGCCACCTTCCGTCGGGGGACACCTGGCAGGCATGGCTCCGGGGCAACTCGCCCGGAAGAGAACGGTAGAAAACCCCGGGAGCACGCTCCTCCCAGCCTGGCCCAGGAGCACCTCCGGTGACAGATTTCCGGCGAAGTGTTACCGGGCCTTCGGGAGGGGATGAACCGCTTCCTCCCGGCAGGGTGGCACCGCGACGCTGTTGCTCCCGGATTCGCCGGAGCCGCTCGTACAAATCACCCACGGACCCACCGCGCCAGCAGAGCTTGCACAGCCTGCCGGGGGTTCCCCTCCCAGCCCTCTTGCCGGGCATCCCGGGGGCCTACACAGGAAGGGCACCCCGAGGTGCAGGAACAGTTCGAGACACGCTCCAGAGCCGCCGAGAGAAGCAAAGGAAAGGCTTCTGCGATGCCCTGAGCCAGACCACTTCCTCCAGGGTAGCGATCATAGAAAAAGATCGCCGGCACACCAAAGTGGGTATCCTTCAAGGCAGTGTGAACCCCCACATCCTGGAGAGAAGCCATAAGGAAGACCGGAGCCACCGCCCGGAGCATTCGGCCCAGACGCCCCAGAAGAGCCGCCCGCGCCTCGGGAGGCATCTCCTCCAGGGGTTCCTCCAGAGGGTGGCCCGAAGAAAAGGGGATCAAGACGGCCCGGGTGTGCATCTGTTCCTCGGGCAGGAAGATATCTCCGTAGCCCACATTCTCGTGGCTTCCAAAGCGTATTTTTTTGAACTTCGAAGCCACGCTTCTCACCAGGACATCTCCCAGGAGAACCGTTCCTGCACCGGTGTCGATCGCATCCTCCTCGGTGAGAACCTTCAGATCGACCTTCACCAGGGCATCGGTGAAATACTCCACCTGGCGCTGCTCCACCCGGCACTGCCGGTTTTCAACGTCCAGCTTTCGCACCATGTACTGGGTTCCCCGGTGAATATACACAGCCTGATCAAAAAGGAGCTCCTTTGCCGAGGGACGATCCATCTCGCCGATCACCTGCTCCGTTCCGCCTGTAGTATCGATAATCACCACGTTCTCGCTGGAGGCACTGCGTAAACTGACTCCTTCAGCAGGATAGCTCTGATCGGACCAGTGCCAGGTAGCCCCGCCCCAGCGAATGACCCCGGACTCTTCCAGGAGGGTCACAAACTCCCCCGCTGATTGCACCAGGGGTTCCCCGGGGTCCAGAGGCAGCTCGAAGGCGGCACACTTGAGCTGATCCATCAGCACATAGGGGTTATCGGGGTTTACCCAGGCCGATTCGGGAGAGCGTCCGAAAAAATAGTCGGGATGTTCCACCACATATTGATCTACGGGAGCGGAGGTTGCTACCAGCACTGCCAGAGAACAGTCCTGACGCCGCCCGGCACGCCCGGCCTGCTGCAGGGCGGCCGCCACGGTGCCGGGGAATCCCCCGAGGATGGAAACATCCAGCCCGCCGATGTCTATACCCAGCTCCAGGGCGTTGGTGGAAACAACACCCTGGATGGATCCATCCCGAAGCCCTCGTTCTATCTCCCGGCGTTCCGATGGAAGATACCCGCCCCGGTAGGACTCGATCCTGATGCCTCCGTTATCGGTAAAGACGTTTGCAAGGCCGCGACGAATGTAATCTGCCACAAGCTCGGTGTTTTGCCGGGACCGGGTGAAGACGATCGTCTTTACACCCTGCTTGAGAAAGCGCAGGGCCAGCCCCTTTGAAGCCTGGACCACCCCCTGGCGAATTCCCTGAACAGAATCGACCAGAGGAGGATTATAGAGAACAAGATGCTTTTCTCCCCGGGGAGCCCCGTTTTTATCAACCAGCGCAACAGGCTCTCCGATCAGCTGCCGGGCCAGCTCCCGGGGGTTTCCAATGGTCGCCGAACAAAGAATGAACTGAGGATCGGCCCCATAAAAGCGGGCCACCCGTTTCAGTCGCCGGATAACGTTGGCCACGTGAGAACCAAAGATTCCCCGATAGATGTGAAGCTCGTCTATGACGATGTAGCGCAGGTTCTGAAAGAACTGAACCCACCGGGTATGGTTTGGAAGCACCCCGGCGTGGAGCATATCGGGATTTGTTATGACGATTCTGCTGCGGGTTCGCAGGGTGGTTCGGACAGACCGGGGAGTATCACCATCGTAGGTCATCGCCGCCAGAGGAAGATCCCCGCCCTGGATCGTCTCACCGAGCTCCGCCTGCTGGTCCTGACTCAGGGCCTTGGTGGGAAAAAGATAGAGAGCCCTCGCCGACGGATCCCCCAGAAGGGTATCAAGGACGGGGAGGTTATAGGTCAGGGTCTTGCCCGACGCTGTGGGAGTCACCACGACCACATTCCTCCCGGCCTCCACATGCGACCACGCCTCCCCCTGGTGCGAGTAGAGGTCCCTGATCCCCCGGTGGGACAGAGCCTCCTTCAGTCGGGGATCCAGCGACGCCGGAAGGGGGACGGTGCAGCCCTCAGTTGCGGGAATACGCGCCCAATGCGAGACGTAACGCAAAAAGGAAGTGTCCTGTTCAAGATCTTTAATCAATCCATTCATCATCACAGTTAGAATTGTATCATCTTTCCTTGACCCCGTTCAGGAGTACCCCTACAATCAGATTATGCATGACGTACTAACAATTGTAATGGGTGGTGGAAAGGGAACTCGGCTTTACCCGCTTACGGCGGACAGAGCAAAACCTGCAGTTCCCTTCGGGGCGAAGTATCGTCTGGTGGATATTCCTCTCTCCAACAGCATCGCCGCAAACTTCAAGAAAATATACGTGCTCACGCAGTTTAATACAGCGTCACTGCACCTGCACATCGGGAACACCTATATTTTTGACTCCTTCACCAACGGTTTTGTGGAGGTTCTTGCGGCGGAACAAACCTTCACCCATACCGGGTGGTACGAGGGAACAGCCGATGCGGTACGAAAAAATCTGGTCCATTTTCGCACGCAAAAACCAACCCACTATATGATCCTCTCGGGCGATCAGCTCTACCGCATGGATCTGCGAGGATTTTTTGATGAGCACGTAAAGAGCGGGGCCGAGGCGAGCGTAGCCGTTCTTCCCGTAAACCGCCAGGACGCAACAGGTTTCGGAATTCTTACGGTGGATACAAAAAAGAGGATCAAGAAGTTCACCGAAAAGCCCCCCCTGGAAAAAGACATCAGCTCCCTTAAAATTCCCAAGACCCTGGCAGCCCGATTACCCAACTACGAAGAGGGGAAAGATTACCTGGCCTCCATGGGCATCTATATCTTCAACGCCGAAGCCATGGAAGCAGTCCTGGACAGCGACGAAGCAGACTTCGGAAAAGAAGTCATCCCTAACATGATCGGCAGCCGCCACGTAAACGCCTACTTCTTCAACGGTTTCTGGGAAGATATCGGCACCATAGAGAGCTTCTACAAAACAAGCCTTGATCTGGCAGATATCTACCCTGCCTTCAACTTGTACGACGAAGAGATGCCCATTTACACGCGCCGAAGGGACCTCCCTCCGAGCAAGCTCAACTCCTGCACCATCTCGCAAACCCTGGCCGCCGATGGCTGCATTATCACCCAGAGCAGTCTCTCTCGTACGGTTATCGGTATCCGGACAATTATCGGCGAGGGCTGTACTCTGGAGGGCGTTATCTGCATGGGAGCAGACTATTACGAAGAGCCCGGGCCGGAGCCGCTTGAAGATGGCCACTCGGTACCGCCTATCGGAATCGGTCGCAACACACGGATCAAGCAAGCTATCATAGATAAAAACGCCCGGATTGGCGAAGGATGTTCCATTGGATGGGACGGCATTCCGCCCGAAGGTGACTACGATCGGTTCTTTGTCCGCGACGGGATTATCATTGTTCCCAAAAACGGGGTAATCCCCGCAGGAACCGTGATCTAGAAGCGCCACAGCAGGGCTGCAAAAAGAGCGTTGGCTGTTACTGGTCTTCGGAAGAAGGAGTTGCCTTCTTCCGGCAGGCCTGGCAGATACCGTGAAACTCCACGGTTGTGCGGAGCAGGCGATGTCCACTGGAATCGTCCAGGAGTGAATCCAGCTGGGCCTGAAGCGATCCCGGGACAGCTACATCCTCGATCGCTCCGCACCGCTCGCAGACAAAGTGATAGTGAGGTTTGCGGACCGCCTCGTAGACATCGAAGGTGCTCCCGAAGGGGAGCCGGTTTGCCTCGCCCTGGCGGACCAGAATGTTGAGGTTCCGGTAGACGTTCCCCAAGCTGAGGGTGGGGAACTCCTCCCGAAGCTGGTCGTAGACCCAGCTCGCGGTAACGTGGATGCGCTCGCGCTCCAGGAGTTCCCGTATTCGATCCCGCTGTTTGCTCTTTCTCACCTTCGCCACGATACAGTGAAATATATTTCACCCTGCCAGCAAGGTCAATCAGGAAGAACGACCGGCCCCTTCTGCCGTGACCAGGGGCTATACCCCCCGGAGCGACTCCTCCCAGTCCAGGAGCAGTTCCCTTGCCAGGAGCCGGTTTTCCACCAGGGCGATCTCCCCCAGCGTTTCTTCCAGCTCGGACCGGGAAAGCTCATAAGACCTGACAGCCTCCTCTTCCTGCCGCTGCCCCTCCCCGTCGGCAGATGCTGCGGGTGCGCAGGAACGCTGGATGACCAGCTCGTAGTCGCCCTGATAACACATAAGATCCACAAAGAGCTCGGCCAGATCCCCCAGAGGAGGTGAGTCGACGTGGGCAGAATCCAGAAAAAAGGACAACCGGGTTCCCCGCCCTTTCTCGGAGTGCAGGGAATACCCGCCGTCGGCCTGCTCGACCGTCTGCAACAGAAAAGGCAGGCCCAGCCCCACCCGCCGGCCCGGGTGCTTTCCCGGCTCGGTGTAGAAGGGATCCAGGGCAGCCGCCTTCTGGGCATCATCCATGCCACAGCCGTTATCCCGAATGTCCACGTGCCAGATACTCCCCCGGGCAGCAACGGAAAGCTCCACCAGCGACGATCCGGCCTCGATACTATTCTGGGCCAGGTCCAGAATCATGTGTGCAAGTGACCAGTGCATTCCTTCTTCTACCCCGTCCCTGCGGGTTTGTCCACCGCAATACTTCCGATCAACCGGCAGCGGTCATCTGCTTTTTCAGCTCCCGCTCCGAGATCCGCGGCGCCACAACAGCTCCGGGGCCGGCCACGCACCCGCCCTCGCATACCATGACCTCCACAAAATTTCCGGGGCAGGTCCCCTTGCACGCAAAGGAGCGAAGCCGTTTCACGGCCGCGCGATCCAGGCCATCTATCGAGACCGGATTCAGACCCTCGCCGGCGCAGGCTTCCACAGCCGCCGTTACGCCACCGCTCACCGCAAAACCCCGCCCCCGGGCGCTGGGCAGCGCCTCATCGGCGCAATCCCCCTCGGGGCACTCCAGAACATCGATGCCCGCAGCAATCAGCAAAGCTCCCAACTCCTCGAAGGTGATCACATAATCCACCGATTCTTCCCGCATCCCCTCCACCCGTTTGGCGATACAGGGTCCTGCAAAAACCGTGATACTCCCGGGGCTCCCGGCTTTTGCCGCACGTGCTGCATACTGCAGCGGCGTCGGGGTGTGTGACACAAAGGGTTGCATTTCGGGCAGAACCTTTTTCACAGCCTCCACGTAGGCGGGGCAGCAGGAGGTCGTCATAAAGGGTTGTCCCTCATCAAGACGCTCCATAAGCTCCTCTGCCTCGTGCCGAGCCGTCTCGTCGGCACCGTGGGCAACCTCCCGAAGTCCGGAGAAGCCGAGCCGCTCCACAGCTGCCTGAAACTGCACCGGTGTTCCGGGAAACTGACCTGCCACGGAAGGGGCCGTCAGGAGAATCATCGGGCTCCCCTCTTTCAGGCGACGGATCACATCCACCATCTGCGAACGTTCGGCGATAGCACCGAAGGGACACGCCCGAAGACATTTTCCGCAGCTGATGCACTTGGCGTGATCGATCTTCTCGCGCCCCGTATCGGGGTCCTTGGTAATCGCGTCGGTGGGGCAGGCCTCCTCGCAGGGAATCGGCACCTTGATGATCGCCGAATAGGCACAGGCCTTCATGCACAACCCGCAGTTGATGCAAGTCTCCGGGTTGATCCAGGCCCGGCCACCCCGCATCTCTATGGCCCCCTTGGGGCAGGCGTGGATGCAACTCTGGGCAACACAGCCACGGCAGACGTCGGTGGCGGTATACCTCGTCTGAATACAGGCGCTACAGGCCTCGTCGATCAGCGTCAGAACCTCGCCCTCGGGCCTCTCGCGGGTAAAGGCCTCATCGCCGTAGTCTCCCAGGGACCTGAGCTCATCTGTCTCTTTCTCCACGGAAAAGCCCAGCGCTGCCATACAGCGATACCGGATCACAGCCCGATCCCGATAGAGACAGCACCGGGTGGGACTTTTGGTCCCGCGCGGACGCATGTCCAGGGGAATTCGGTCCAGCGCGGCACGGTCATCGCTCTCCAGGAGCGCCCTGGCCGTACGGATCAGCACCTCCTTGCGCAGACGATCAGCATTATTACTGCTTTTCATGAGGCCCCTCCCGCGTCTTCTGCCGCCCTCCGGCGACGCAGGGCCTCCAGCACCGTCTCCACCGTTGCATCGGCTATACATTCATCGTCGACCGTTACAAAGGGGGGGCGCCCCCGGGAAGCATCCTCACAGTACCCGAGACACCGTACCCCTTCGACTTCCACGAGGTCGCAGAGATCGGGGCCGATCTCCTCTTCCAGGCGGAGCAACTGGGTGGACCCCATGACGTAGCAGGCTGTTCCCATACAGATTTTGACTCGGTTCTTTTTCATTTTTTGATCCTCAGGTTTTGTTCACCGGGTTTTTCCCCGGAAATTGATCTACAGAAGACATTCTTCCCCGGAGCCATTCCGATACACCCGATACACCCGGATGTGCTCAGATATATTCGACATCGACCTTCTTGAAGTATCTGGTGTCCAGCACCGTGGCGATCCTTTTCATAAGGCTACGCCGGATCTCCAGCTCCACCGGAAGATTCGGATCCTGATGCGCCTCGTTGATCTTTGTCCCCACCAGCAGATGGACCTCGTCGGAATCCAGAAGGAGTTCCGCCATGCGCACAGCGGCGTTCTCGTGATCGGGCCGATCGCCCGTCTCGAGAAGTCGCAGCGTCTCGGTGAGCGTCAGAATACCCTCGGTCACCAGATCGATTCCCTCCATCACCGAGACGGGGGGAAGACCTCCCTTGCGAAAGGTTCTCAGATCCATCCTCACATCGCGCCCCAGCTCGCGAGCTACCAGATCCGAGGTGGTCCCTCCGCTTACAATGCGCCGTCCGTCAAATCCGCCGATGAGCTTGGCATATTCGCGATCACGGTCAGGGCTGAAGGGAGGACCCGACGCGAGCAGGAGCTTCCGGGGCTTGCGAAAATAGAGAACAGCACAGGTGATGTCGTCCCCCGCCTTGCGGCCCGGTTCTTTCTGGCGGGCCTGGGCAACCACATCATGAGCAAGCTGACGGGCCGAACGAAAGGGATCGCCCGCGAGATGACGCTCCAGCCAATCAACACACCCCGTCCGCCGCCAGCCGAGCTTGTAGTGACGACTGCCGAGACCGCTATCGGTAACACCATCGCTGAAGAACACGATCCGGTCCTCGGGCTGGGCCTGAAAGATGTACTCCCGCATGAGGCGATAGTCCCCCTGCTTTCCCGGGACCTCGCGGTAGGGCACAGAGACCTCCCGGCCCCGGCGCACAAGAACGAAGGGAGGATTCCCCTGCTCCACCATCCTGATACGGGCATCGGGGCTGCAATCCACCACGGTGTACGTGGCGTAGGCTATCTTCCGCACCTGGCACACCGGGAGGGAGTTCATGATCACCTTGGCGTAGTGGATAAAATCGGTATCACTTGCGGCAAAGCGCATCGCCATATGGGCCGTCATGTTCGCCAGAACCCCCGCCTTTATTCCGCTGCCCAGTCCGTCCGAAAGAACAGCCAGAAGACGTCCGTTGCAGCGGTCGCGCTGCATCAGAAAGGCATCACCCGCCACATACTGTCCCGCCTTGTGACACTGGGCAAACTCGAGTTCCATGAAGAGATCATTCATTTTCCGATCTCCCCCGCTCGCCATAGTCCTCGGCGATATTGCGCAGCAGAATCTCCGTGTCGGCCATGTGCTCGCCCAGTTTGCAGGCGATCTCCTGGACCGTTGCCATGTTTCGATCGATCACCTCGCGGGCACGCTGTGCGATGTACTCCCGCCGCAACTCGCTGCGCGTCACATCCAGCACAATTCCCCCTACGGTCTGGTGGGGCTCGATGGGGAAAAGCGTTACGTTCAGCAGGCGTTCGCCAACGCGCATCATGTCGCAGCGGTAATCCTCGTCCGTGGCCAGCACGCGCCGAAACAGATCCGCGAAAGGAACCAGCCGCTCCAGATTGGCCCCCTCCAGCCCGGGGCGCGCGTCGTAGACCGTCATCGTGTCCGAACCGATCATGGCAGCAAAGTTCCGGTTGCACTCCACCACCTGAAGATTCGCGTCGGCGATCACAACTCCCGAAGGCATGCAGCGGAGGAGCGCGTTGGCCTTGCGCTGGGCCTTCTTTCGCAGAAAGGACAGGCACATGTCCGGTTCCGCACGCCCCTCGAGCATCGAGGCGGCAAACTCCCGGCAGGTATCGTACCCACAGCCTCCGCAGTTCAGCTCGTCTTCCCAGACATACTTGCCCACCCGCTCCAGAGCGATCCGCAGGGACTGCTCGTCGGCCACAACGGAGAGAGGAACAGCCGGGCTGAGAGACTGTCCAAGCGGAACGGGGTCAGTAGCGACAGATCCTGAGACCCCCTGGAGCAGGAGGGACCTGTGTCGGCGCCGGATCGCCTGCTCCTGCATGAGCCGGGCCCTCTTTTTGTCCGACGAGGGGCCGTTGATACACCCCCCCTCGCAGGCAAGCATCTCCAGAAAAACGGGGCGATCCATTCGGGAGGGATCAAGCCCCTTCAGGGTATGCCAGATCGAATCGATTCCGCAGACAGCCACGCAGTCCACATCCTTGCAAGCGCCGAGCTCGCGCAACGCCTCGATCATTCCCCCCGCCACGGGGTAGACCGCCCCGCTTCGGCCGCTCTGCAACGCCGAATCGTCCATCTCGGGAGTATCCCTGAAGGATACGCCCTCTTCCTTCATAAACTGCCGCAGCTCCCCGAAGGTCAGAGCCGCCTCGGGGTTGAGCGGGTCCGCATCGGCCTCTACCTTCTTGGCGATACAGGGACCAATGAAGACAATACCGATGGTATCGTTGTGTTCCTTCCTCATGATGTCGCTGTGGGCCACCATGGGACTCCCCAGGGGTGTCAGGCAGGGGGTAAACTCGGGCATGTATTTTCGGATAAAATCGACCGCCGCAGGGCAGGCCGTCGAGATTGAGAGTGGCTGTGGGGGCTCCTGCAGAAGATCGGCCAGAGCACGGGTAACGCGGTCGGCCCCTATTGCCGTTTCTGCCGTGCCGGCAAAGCCGAGTTCCTTCATGGCTTGGGCGAACGCCCCGGGCCGCACCTCGGGAAACTCCGCCGCGTAGGAGGGTGCCACCGAGACCAGGACCCGCTCCCGCCGCGCCAGCAGAGCCCGGACGCGGCCGATATCAGAACGTATCTTCTTGGCCCCACCCGGGCAGGCGTCTACACAGGTGCCGCAGGCCACGCAGAGCTCGGGGACGATCGCAGCTCGTCCTTTTTCTACGCGAATTGCCTTCACGGGGCAGTTGCGGAGACAGCGACAGCAATCCTGGCAGTTTGTCTCTGCCGTGTAGACAGCATATTGCTTATTCATGGTGACCACCGGCCGGGTCTGCTACCTGAACATCGTATTCGAGAAGATCCCAGAGCATGCCCTCGTCCACTCCGTGGTGTAGCTGTCCATTGATTTCCAGAACGGGACCGGTGGAACACTGCCCACGACATCGGCAACCGGCCAGATCGATTCCCCCTGCCAGGCCCTGTTCGTTCTGCCATTGTTCGATCCTGTCCAGATGTGCACCGTTCCCGCGTGCAAAACAGGAACTTCCCAGGCAAATTGTTATTTTATTCATCCCTTGCTCCCTTGCTCACCTCGGTAACATAATCGCCTCGGTAACATAATCGCTTCGGCGTCATACTCGCCTTGATGACAGGCCAGCCCGAGGGGTTGGGCCTGATGCAATCCCATGCGAATCTGACAGGTATAAGGTGATCTATTTCACGTGTTTTTGTCAATCGTTGATTTTAAAATAGTATTTTGTAGTTTTTATGTGAAATTTATCACTTTATTTTTATTGTGGTCTTCCCGGTCTGGTTTTGCCGATCTGATTTTGCGAGTCTTACGAGCCCCGCGAAGTAACGCCCCAGGAAATTCCAAAGCTTTTCAGGATCAACAGGCTTGGTGAGAGAGGTCGGGTAACCCGCCCTTTTCCAGAAAAACGGCGGGATTCATAGTTGCGGGATTTCCCGGGAGCTGAAGGGAACGGTGACAGTGTTCTGTCGCGGCAGGCGGTGCAATCTTTACTGCGGGGCCTCTTGGCGGGTTACCCCCGGGAGAGCCTCCCGGGGAACAAGAGTTCTAGCGCAGGGGTACCTCTTGCAGGTAGGGGTAGCCATTATTACGGGTTGGGTCGATATTCCAGATTCCCTCGGTTCCGTTTTCGTCCTCGCCAACGAAATCCCAGCCTGCATCCAGAAAGGTTTGTTTGGTCTTCATATGCTCTGTAGGCCGGGGCAGAACGATTTCAGAATCCCTGCGTCCGCTGGTTTCCTCGTCGTAAAAAGAGTTTAACACGACCCCGAAGCGGGCAGAACCTGCGAAACCACCAGAAGAATCCCCCCCCTCCACACGTCCCACAGAGTAGGATCCCGTGATTCTACCCTGAGCTGAACCAACAAACCCGCCGACCCCTCCGCTTCCGCTGACATTTCCCAGGGCATAACTGGCGTCTACAGTCGATATGCGATCAGCATCACGACGATACAATTCACCGGCAAACCCGCCAACGGAAACACCAGTCGCGCTCACATCACCGGTGGCATAGCAGTATCTATACGCAGATCTCCGCGGGTTTTGACCGTCACCTGTCAATCCCGTTGAGCCGACGAATCCTCCAACGACTTCTCGCCCCTGTACCGAACCATGGGAGCTGCTCGTTTCAAAAAGAAGGGCCCCCTCTCCTATCGAGGCAGCTCCCCCAACGAAGCCACCAACATTAGGGCTGTTGCGGGCCTCCACATCCCCAGTGGCGCTGCAACCCCGTACTACCACACCTTCCCTATAACTCCCCGTATAGGCATATGAGGACAGAAACCCGATGAATCCACCTATATTACCACCCTCTGTGGCACGAACCAAGCCTGAAGCATGTGAGTCTGTAATGGATATGCTCGGATTATATCCATAACCCACATTACCAATGAGACCTCCCGTACTACCCTTTCCCTCAACATCTCCATGAGCTGAAGAACCAGACACTACCAGGGTCACCTGGTCCCCGGCAACATTAACACCCCCCAACAGCCCCCCAACATTCCCCCCCCCGACAACATTACAATCTGTCGAGCTATCAATGATGGTGATTGATGAAATATTGTTAGTCCGCTGGGCAAACCATGTCGATGCATTACCGATCAAACCACCAACGGAACCCCCGCTCGAACTGATGGAACCCGTGACGTGGCAATTTCGAACAAGCGTGCTATCGTATCGGTCATTACGAATCACTCCGATAAGTGCTCCAGTACCAAATATGGAGTCTCCGGAGATCGAAACATCCGCAAGCGTTACGTTCTCTATGGTTGCACCCCTCACGACGCCAAAAAGGCCTTGTCCCCATCTTGAATCCAGTGAATCACTATTGATAATCAGGCCGGTGATGGTAAATCCCCGCCCATCGAAAGTTCCTGTGAAGGGAATATCCATATGTCTTCCAATAGGAATCCAACTTCCAAGGGAGGAAAGATCGATATCATTCACCAAAACATAATCCCCGTCCCGAAAGTCTCCCAACAAGGCAAGTTGCTCAGGAGAAGCAATCTCCTCGACGATCCGCACCGTGTACGTTTTTCTGCCACCGTTCTCTGCGGTTACCCTGTACTCCACAGAATTGGTAAAATCGTTTGGCGTTACACCGCTTTCCTGGCGTGTCCCGCTTTCCGGGGCCTCATGGCCCTCCTCCCCACCTATGAAGACGCTCACCCCGTTTGTATCAAACTCTGCTATCAAGAGGCCGTCGCGATTCGCACCGAAGGGCAGGGTCACCCTGATCTCCAACCCGTCAATAACGGCCTCTACGTCGAAATTGAGGCCGTCATTGAGCTCCGCCGGAAAGCGAAAGAAGAGAATATCATGACTCGAGCGATCGTTTGTTGAGTTTGTCGGCGACGGGCAGGCTGCCACGGTGAACACCGCAAGAATCACGGCGATGATGAGGTGATGTCCGCATGGAACGGATCTCCTGCATTCAGGTTTCGTTACCACTTTGCTTTTCAAAGACCATCTCATAGAGCCCCCAGAAAAATAATGTCTCAGGATGGATTGTATCCCGGAATTTTCCACCCCTCCATTGGCCGAATGGCCAGTCTTGTGTCAACGAGAGTGGTATAGTAGTTCTGACCGACCGATCACGCCCGGGAGGATCTCTTCCGGGCAATACACAGACAAAAAACAAATAAACAGACAGAACAAGGAGAGACCATGAAAACCAGAACATACCGGGTGATTACCCCCCACGAGACGGAGTTCGCCGACCCCATTACCTTCAGAAAAGGCGCCATCCTGGAGATAGGCGAAGAATCAGAGGGCTACCAGGGCTGGGAAAACTGGTTTTTCTGCACCACTGCGGGAGAGGAACCGGGATGGGTGCCGGGCCAAATCATAGAGCGCGGAGAAGGTTCAACCGGCCGTGCTCTTGAGGATTACACAGCGCGGGAACTGAACGTACAAAAGGGAGAAACCCTTGCCGGTGCGCGAGTCCTGAACGGCTGGCTCTGGTGCGAGCGATGGGGTGTGCCGGAAGATGCTGGATGGGTACCGCTGCAGAATCTTGAAGAAATACCGGACTAGCCCGGTCACGAAGAGATCCTGCAGATTACCCGAAGGTATCACTGCCCCCCGGGAGATAACGGCCCAGGCACTTCCGAAGCTTTTCAGGATCAACAGGCTTGGTGAGGAAGTCGTCCATACCCGAAGCAAGGCAGCGGTCCCGCTCTTCCGTGAGAGCACCCGCCGTGAGGGCCACGATCGGAACAGACCGCCCCGGATACCGATCGGTTTCGAGGGCCCGAATCGCTTCTGTTGCCTGAACTCCATCTTTTTCGGGCATCTGGACGTCCATAAAGACCAGGTCCGGCAATTCCCGGGCGTAGATATCCACCGCCTCGGCGCCATTCGCCGCCTCCAGCAAACCCGAAGAGGGGGAAAGTCTGGTGAGGAGCGCCTTGATCATGGTCATGTTCAGCGCCACATCCTCGGCGATCAGAATTTTCACATTCCTTGATGGATCCCGAGGCTCCCTGAAGGAGTCTTCCCGGCCGGGATCGGTGGCATGGCCAGTTTCGTCAGAGCCTCCCTTGACGGCCTCTGCCCCGGGCGCGGCCGGGGCTGGAGGATCATGAATATTGCACAGATACTCCCGCAGATCGTGGGTCCGCACCGGTTTTGTCAGGCGGAACCGGATTCCCAGGTTCTCGCAATCCCGTTGCAGTTCCTGGTTGTCCGATGAAGAGTGAAGCAAAATGATTGGTTGCCTCTCTGCCGAAAGGTCGGGGTTTGAGCGGATCATCCTGACCGTCTCCAGCCCGTCCAGATAGGGCATGTGGTAGTCGCACATGATCACGTCGAAGGGTCCTGACCGCTCCAGGAGTTTCAACGCCTCAAGACCGTTCTCGCAGGATTCACTGACAATGCCCCAGCGTTCCAGAAGACGCTCCAGGATCAGACGGTTGCTGGCGTTATCATCGATCACCAGAACGCGCCAGCCCTTGAGGCTCACGGGATGCTCACTGTGCCGGCCCCGTTCTACCCGGGCGGAAAACTCGAAGGAAAAGACCGTGCCCTGACCGGGATCGCTCTCCACGCGGATTTCACTCCCCATCTTCCGGGCGATCATGTCCGAGATGATCAGCCCCAGGCCGGTGCCGCCAAATTTACGCGTGGTGGAGCTGTCGGCCTGGGAGAAGGCTTGAAAGAGTTTCTTCCGCTCCACTGCCGATATACCGATTCCCGTGTCACGAACAGAAACGTGGAAGACTCCCTGATCCTGATCGCTTCCCTGATCTTCAAATCGAAGAGCCAGCTCCACCTCCCCTGAGTCGGTGAACTTCACGGCGTTGCCCAGGAGGTTTGCCAGAACCTGCTTGAGCCGCACGGGATCAACCAGGGCAAAGCGAGGCATGGCAGGGTCGATATTGAGAAGTACCTCGAGATTCTTTTTTCCGGCACTGTACCGTATTATATCCACGCTGTTTTCCAGGAGCGTCTCCATATCGACCTTGATCATCTCAAGCTCCATCATCCCCGCCTCAATTTTGGAGAAATCCAGGATATCGTTGATTATTTCCAGGAGAGTATGGCCCGAGACGTTGGCGCTATCCACGTACTGCTTCTGGGCAGGCGAGAGCGGGGTATCTTTCAGCAGATCCGTGAACCCGATGACTCCGTTCAGGGGGGTGCGGATCTCGTGACTCATGTTGGCCAGGAACCGGGACTTGGCCGTGCTTGCGGCCTCGGCCTGTTCTTTTGCCAGAAGAAGCTCTTCTTCGGATCTTTTGCGCTCGGTGATGTCCTGGTGGGTGCCCATTACGAGCTCGGGCTTTCCCTCGCTTGTCCAGGAGACCACCTTTCCTCTGTCAAGAACCCAGACCCACCCGCCCCTTTTGTGCCGCATCCGTGATTCACACTCGTAATAATCGCGCTCTCCCCGAAAGTGCTCTTCCAGCAATTCTCCGCTTCGTTTCAGATCATCGGGATGGGCAAAGCTCATCCAGGTGTTGATCGAGATCGGAGCAAGTTCCTCCAGGGTATAGCCGATAATCTCGGCCCAGCGTTCGTTAAAAACTGTCTCACCGGTCGGGACATTCCACTCCCAGGTACCGACATGGGTGCCCTCGATAATCCCTGCCAGGCGCGTGCGTTCCCGCACCAGCGCCAGCTCCGTCGATTTCTGCTGCGTCTGGTCGTACATATAGCCACGAATTGCCGTGAGTTCTTCCCTGTCATCGCGGACCAGCATGGTAAAATCATAAAACCATCGATATTGGCCGTCGCCGCATTTCAGCCGATAGGACTGCTCGTAGGCGTCCACGCGGTTTGAGATATTGTTCGTCACCTCATCAGCGACCCTCCCGGCATCATCGGGGTGGATCAGGTCGGCGTAGCAAAACCCCTGATGAGTCATCTCCCCGGGGCTGTAGCCAAGAATCTGGGCAACGTTGGCAGAGACAGAACGGACGGGCCAGCCCCGGGAGGGGTCCCACTCTATGGTAAAAACCGGACCCGCCGTGAAGAGATTCCGCTCGTACTGCAGCTGCTCTTCAACCTTCCTGCGGTCGGTTATATCTGACCAGGCACCCGTTACCTTCGTACACTCCAGGTCCCGGCGGATCACGTTGTGCCGGTCGAGTATCCAGTGCCATTGCCCCCGGATATCCCGAAACCGGTACTCTGTCTCCAGGGAATCTCTCTGCCGCAGCTCCCGGAGGGTAGTCATGACCCGTTCCAGATCATCGGGATGGACACAGCGTTTCCAGAGATCGATACGGCCGATGAAATCCTCGGGCTGGTACCCCAGGATTTCTGTTACCTTGCCGTTGATGAAGACCAGATCGGGTTCACCCCGGGAATCGATGATGTAGCTGTAGAGAACAACCGGGGTGGTGGCGACGATCTGTTTTATCTGCTCCTGGGCATCGCGGAGCGTTTCTTCGGCCTCCTTGCGGGCCGTTATGTCTACCTGCACACCGAAATGCCCCAGAACCCGTCCCTGGTCGTCGTAGAGGCACCGGTAGTCACCGTCGATGATGATGGGCGTTCCGTCCATACGCTGTTCCCGGGTTTCCACGTGCCACGACCCGCGGTCAAAGAGACCGCGCCAGATCTCCCGGCCCTGATCCGGGTCGTGACGAAAGAGCTCCCGCACGGTAATGCCGATGAACTCCTCCCGGCTTGCACCGTATTGATCGAGCATGGCCTGGTTGACCCTGGTCATTCGCTGATGGTCCAGGGCGTACTCTACCATGCTATCTCTGGAGGCCCCGTCGTTCCAGTCCAGGGGTTTATCGAGAAGAGAAATGAAGAATCCGTGGAGGGACTGGTTAAAGAACTGTTCCGTGAGGTTCTTCTCCCTGGCTATTTCCTGCTCCTTGAGGATTCGTTCCGTGATGTCCGTGGCGATGCCGGTATGGCGAATGATCTCACCCGCCGGGCCGCGAACAGGGAAGGACCGGGCACGAATCCAGCGAAGGGTTCCGTCGGGACGGACAATCCGGTATTCCTCTTCAAAGGCATGAGACTCCAGGTATGCAGCGTAGGCAGCTCCTATCCGGTCGGCGTCGTCGGGGTGAACTGCCTTGGTAAAAGAAGCCGGGTCATCGTAGAGGCTCTGGCAACTGCGGCCCCAGACCGTCTCATAGGCGGGGCTTATGTAGAGCATTTTGCTGTTGTCAGCGTTGCGGAGCCAGAAGACCTCTCCCATGTTCTCCGTGATATGCCGCAGCTTCAGCTCGCTCTCCTGGAGCTGTTTCCGGGCCAGGAATCGCTCAATCCCGCTGCCCACGATCGATCCCAGAATCCTCAGGAGCGACACTTCTTCCCGGGACCAGCGATAGCGACGGTGGACCGCATCGAGACCGATAAAGCCGGTGATCTTTTCCGGGGAGTCGGCTTCACCAGAGGATGATGTTTTCTCTGACGACTCCGCCAGGGGGATCGAGATGAGCGACTGAATACCCTGGTCCAGAAACTCCCGCTGCTCTGCCCCAGCCCCGGGAGGAAGATCCTCCACAGAGGGGATCAGAACAAAGCCCTCGGTAGCCATGCGCTCCTGCCACCAGGGCATGGAATCCAAAGGGACCTTTTGGGAGCGATGCATCTGGGAGGGGGTATTATCGGAGCACCACTCGTGGGTGTTGGTCATGAAACGGCCATCTTGGGTGAACTGGAAGAGATAGCTTCTATCGGCGCCAAAAAAGCTTCCCAGCCGTTGAAGGATAGTGTCGATCACCCTGTTCAGTTCCGGGGTGTCGTGAATGTCGGAAAAAGCGGCCGCGCTGGCAGCGACGATTTTCTGAAACTCCAGTTGCCGGTGATTGCGCTCCTCATTCCTGACCCGTTCGGTGATGTCCCGGGCTGCGGCGTAGATGCGCTCTCCCCGGGGGTGCGCGCGCCACTCGATGTACCTCCAGGAGCCGTCCTTGCTTTGGTAGCGGTTGGTAAAGCACAGCAGATCTTCCCCCTCGGCGAGGGTAGAGATCGCTTTCAGCGTGGGCTGGAGGTCATCGGGATGGACAAAATCGAGAAAGCGCTTGCCCTCCAGCTCTCCCCGGGAATAGCCCAGGATGTCGCTCCAGGCCTCGTTGGTCTTCAGGAAGCGCCCCTCCAGATCGGCGATGCAGAGCAGGTCCAGGTTGACCGAGAAAAACCGCTCCAGTTCTTCTTCCTGGACCTTCCGGCGGGTAATATCGGTGAAGGTCGTGGTGAAGTACCCCGGGCTGTGCGAGAAGGCGTGGACCTGATACCACCGGCCCAGGACCCTGGAATAATGCTCGAAGGTTTCGTTGCCACCCTCGAGGGCCACCCGGCCGAAGAGTTCGATCAGGGCGTGATCGATCTGGTCCTGGCTCCAGAGAGTTTCCCTGGCTGTTTTGCCGATGATCGTTGGTGCATCAAGACCGGTGAGCGTCTCGAAGGCCGGGTTTACCTCAAGGAACCGGAAATCCCGGGGCTGTTGGGCCTCATCAAGAAGGATCTCGTGGTGGGCAAAGCCAAAGGGAGAAGCCCGAAAAAGTTCGTTCAGATCAGCGTGCTCCACGTTTTTACCGCTCCCTCCAGTCCCCGGGTGACCTTTTGCGGATCCTGTAGCGGGTCCTGAAACTGGTCTTTTTCCAGTATCGTCCAGGCTCTGAACAGATTGCAACGCCGTTTTTCAGGCAGCCCTTCGGTTCTGGCTGGATGTTCTGACGGGATGTTCTATTTTGATTTCTTCTGTTCACCTCGCCAGCGTTGCTGCACCCCACTTAAGAAATACCGGCCCCCAGAGAGGTGTGCAATTGAGGCAACCCTGAAAAGGGCTTATACTTGTCACTATGGCAGAGCGGAAGTCCTGGGATAGTGCCTACAAGTACCTTTTTTCGAGCCGGCAGGTGTTCCACCAGTTTCTCACCCGCTTTGTGGAAGAGGACTTTGTCCAGGGCCTGGCCGTAGAGGATGTGGAGCTGGTCGACAAGAGCTTTGTCAGTGACGAGCTTCTGGACCGGGAGAGCGATATCATCTACCGGGTGGATCTTCCCGGACGCGAGGTCTACGTCTACGTGCTTCTGGAGTTCCAGTCAAGTCCGGACAAGACGATCCCCGTGCGGATGCTCCTCTATATCCTGCAGCTCTACGATCAGCTTTTCCGTAGCAGCACCAAAGGGCTCTTGCCTGCGGTTTTTCCCGTTCTGTTGTATAACGGCAGCCGTCCCTGGAACGTGCCCTTCAATATCAGCGAGCTTATTGCCCGGGAGATTCCGGCCAGGTACATTCCCTCCTTCGAGTACTACCCCATCATCGAGCGGGATATCCCGCCGGAGCGGCTGGAGCAGATCAAGGGACTGGTGGCTGCGATCATGTATCTGGAGCAACAGGAAGACGAGACTGCTCTGGCCCGGACCATCGACAGGGCAATCGCCATGATCGCCGAGGAGCAGCCTGAACAGTTGCGGCAGTTTGGCCACTGGATCAACCGGATGTTCCGGGGATCCCTGGACACAGGAGATATCGAGAAGGTTCATCAATTGACGGAGGTACAGACGATGCTGGCAGAGGTAGTTGAAAAAATAGAGCAGCGTGGTGTGGAGCAGGGTATGCAGCAGGGTATGCAGCAGGCCCGCCGCGAAGATGCCCGCAAGATGGTCCTCGAGGGGCTTGAAATACCTCTTGTATCCCGCATCACCGGTCTCTCGGAGCAGGTCATACGGGAAATGCAAAAGGAGCAAAAATAACACCCAGCCCGTCCAAAGAAAACCTGGCTTTTGCGGATATACCAAAGTTTGCAGAAGGACACCACGAAGACGGAAAAACGGAGGGATTGACACAATCCATAGAAGACGGAAATACTCCAATTCTATGGTATTTGCTTTTGTGATATAGGCGCATCTGTTCCGGTGACGCGTTGCGTCCCGCTCAGCTTGCCCTCGCGCATCTTTAACGATTCACACTGCTGAATCAGCAAGCTCACGAACAGGTGCGTCCTGCCCCGAGCGAGAGATCAATCTGATTTCGAGTCGAGGTACGACCATGTCACGCCATAGTGTTATTCACCATACCGGGGATGATTCCTTTCTATGCGTCAAATGCGGTCGCGGTGTTGGCCCGGCCCAAACGGGTACGCGCAATCGCAACCATTGCCCTCATTGTCTCACAAGTCTCCACGTTGATCTGCGCCCGGGCGACCGCCGCTCGGGCTGCCGGGGTCCAATGGAAGCGATCGGCGTATACGTGCAGCCCAAGGGCGAGTGGAGTATTATCCATCGTTGCACCAGCTGCGGGGTACTAAAGCTGAACCGGATTGGCCCCGACGATTGCGAAGCAGCCCTGATGACTCTGGCAGCACGCCCCCTGACCAGACTCCCCTTCCCTCTGGAGGTGTTAACCGGGGGGGTGCGTCCATGAGCAGCCGTTCTTTCTGGGGCTGGACCGAGGATGACGAGGCCCTGATGAGCACCATCCCGCCGGGATATATCCCGGCCCGGGTAACGGCCGGGTATGTCTCGTCCTGGAGGGTAATGATTCCCGAAGAAGGTCGGGAGATCCAGGTACAGCTTGCCGGTGCGTTTCATCACCGTGGTTCCGGTCCCGGCGAGTGTCCCCTGCCCCGAGCCGGCGATTGGGTTGCCCTGGCCCCCTCGAAAAAGGTTATAGACAGGGTTTTTCCGCGCCGGACCGCCCTGATCCGCCAGGAGGCGGGCCGGGGACGGCGACCTCAGGTGCTGGCAGCCAATGTTGATACGGTCTTCCTGGTTTTTGGCCTCGACGGGGGAAGGAGTTTCTCCCTGGGGCTTCTGGAACGGTTTCTTACGGTCACCGCCGGTGGAGGGGTCAGCCCCGTGGTGGTCCTGAACAAGGCTGACTGTGCGGCGCCTGGACAGGAGGAGCACATAGTCTGCCAGGTGAGAGCTCATTATGCCGATCTTCCTCTCTGTGTTACCTCGGCTCTCCACGGCGACGGTCGCTACACCACGGGCCTGGAGGAGGTGCGCCGACGTGTTCCTCCAGGCAAGACGGCCTGCTTCCTGGGCCGTTCCGGGGCGGGAAAATCGAGCATTATCAACGCCCTTGGGGCCGGAGGTCGCCCGGGGGAGAAACTCATCGGGACCGCCCCCGTGAGTTCCTTCCATGGCAAGGGCCGCCATACCACCTCCACGGCTCGGTTGTGGATGCTTCCCCGGGGGTTTGGTCATGACCGGGGAGGGATGGTGATCGATACGCCGGGGGTCCGGGAGGTACAGCTCTGGGGAGGCCAGGATTCCCTGGGAGAGAGCTTTGCCGATATTGATGATCTGGCGAAGGATTGCCGCTTCCGGGACTGTCGGCACCAGGGTGAACCGGGGTGCGCTGTCCAGATGGCTGTTGCCCAGGGGTTTGTGCCGCCGCAACGGTTTGAGCATTATCTCGAGCAGCGCCAGGAGCTGGACCAGGCAGCTACCGCTCGAGATGCTCCGGCCCGGGGGGGTGGCGGAAGACCGGCCGCCCCGGCCCGGCGGCGGCGACAGAGCCGGGAAAGCCGGGGCGATCAGCCGGGCTGAAGACAGGGGGGGCGAAGCCCTCCCCTTTTTGTTCCGCCTTCCTTCACAGGCAGAGGGTTCGGACCTATACTTGGAGGATATGATCCCACAGAAGGTGAACCGGGAGGATGTGACCCTGAAAGAAGTGACTCCGGACCAGGAAACCCCGGCGGAGGCAAGCAGGATGATCTTGCTCGCTGTGGACGATGATCCTGTGCAGCTGGAGATTATCGCTGCCGCCGCAGAGCGGCTGGAATACCCTCCAATAGGGGTGGTGCGGGCTGATTCGGTTGCCTCTGCCCGGGAGGCGATTGGTTCCTGCAAGCCCGATATTGTGATTTGCGATAACTTTCTGCCCGATGGCGAGGCCTCTGCCGTTCTGACGGAGATGCGTCACCGGAATCCTCTGGTGCCAGTGATTGTCATTACTGCCCACGAGTCTGTCCCGAACGCTGTGGGTCTGATCAAGCGGGGGGCCCGGGATTATCTGGTGAAACCCCTGAAGATGGCGGAGATTCAGCAGGTCATTGCGGGATCCCTGGCGTGGCGTTCCGAGGAAGAGGATTACGCCGATCTGATCGAGCCCGATCAGGAAGGAGAGGGGATCGCCTATAGTGCATCACCGGTGATGAAGGATGCCCTGCGTCTTGCCGGTCGGGCGGCTGATTCCGATGCGTCCATTTTGATTCAGGGCGAGAGCGGTACGGGGAAAGAGCTTCTGGCCCGGTTTATCCACAGCAAGAGCGCGCGCCGGGAGAGGCCCTTTGTGGTGGTGAATGTGGCGGCTCTTGCGGAGTCTCTCGTAGAGAGCGAGCTTTTCGGCCACCGCAAGGGGGCTTTTACCGGTGCCCAGACGGACCGGGTCGGTTTTTTTGAGCAGGCAGCGTCGGGAACGCTTTTTATCGATGAGGTTGCCGAGATTCCCCTTTCGGTGCAGGTAAAGTTGTTGCGCGTTCTCCAGTTCAAGGAGATTCAGCGCGTGGGCGATTCGGAACCGCGTTCTGTGGATGTGCGGATTCTGGCGGCCTCCCACAAGAATCTGGACGAGATGGTCCGGGATGGATCCTTCAGGGAGGATCTTTTCTACCGGATCAACGTGATAACTGTACAGTTGCCTCCTTTGCGGGAACGTCGCGAGGATATTCCTCACCTGGTGGGACAGATGATCCGCAAGCTCGCAGCAAAAAACAGACGCCCCCTTGAAGGAATAACCCAACGGGCACTGAATCTTCTGGTGGGCTACGGTTTTCCGGGAAATGTCCGGGAGCTTGAGAATATTCTGGAGCGGGCCGTTATTCTGGCAAAGCGGTCCCTCATACACGAGGGTGATCTCCCGGCGTTTGTGGTTTCGGGAAGCACTACCGAACCCGCTGGGGACTCCCTGGATCACAAGCTGAACAACCTTGAGCGGCACCTGATTCTGGAAGCGCTGAAAGAGACCGGGGGAAACCAGTCCCGGGCAGCAGCGCTTTTGAAGATTACCGAGCGTCGTTTGCGATCCCGCCTGGAGCGATTGGTCCTGGAAAATCCCTACACCTGAGATTTCCCGGAGGTGATCCGGCGATGCTCGCCCTGGGGGGCGAGTGACGGGATTTTCTTCGCCCGCCATGGCGAGGGGAATCGCCGATCCAGGCCCGCCCCCCTCCGATTTTTCTCCTCCCCGGGGGGAGCGCCCCAGTTCCTGCCCTGTTCTGCTCAGCCACATCTCAAAATTTTCCCTGCTTGAATGCGGGAAAATCCAATATATTTCCTTGTATTAAAAGAAAATAAAAAACTCCCCGCCCCCGCTTCGGAAAAATCTTTTCCCCTTTCCTCCGTTTTTGGAGAATATTTGGCACGGCTCTTGCTTATATATTACTGAAACGGTTTGAAATACCAACTATGGAGGGTAGGAAAATGAAAAAAGGTTTTTTGGTTGCAGCGATTATGGTAACGGCGGGAACGACAGCTTTTGCACAGCTTCAGACCAGTGACAGCGTCGAGATACGGCTCTACGGCCGTGTGGCTCCCCGGGTGGTGATCACGGCGAGCGTTCCCGATTTTGAAGTGGATATGCTGGCCGATGCCGACGATGTGGAAGTGGCCACCATTACGGAATGGTCCAACGTTCGGGCCGGATACCAGGTCACCCTGGCGTCGGTACAGGAAGGGCGCCTGGTGAACAGGGATGATTCGTCGGAGGTTCTTCCCTACACCGTTACCTACGATGGTGTTACCTGGGATCTGAGCGAGGGTGCTGCCCTTGTCACGGACCGGGCAAATGAGAAGTCCGTGGGTCCTGGCACAGACCGCCGTCTGGGAGTCAACTTTGTCTACGATCCCGATCTGGGTGATGGCGAGTATGACGATGATTTGATCTTCACTATCACGGCGAACTAAGGTTGTCAGGGTTGGTGCTGAAAAAGATACGACCGGAAAGAACGATACGATCAGAAAGGTTGACGAACGATATCCCGGACTGGAGGCATGTTATGGGTTCTGTTGCACGGTCACTTCGAATCATCGCCCTGGGGGCGATGATTCTTTTTCCAATAGCCCCTTCACTGCGGGCTCTTTCGCTGGAACCGCTGACGCAGGTCTTTACAACCTCCCAGGCGGGGAGGCTCCATACGTATCGGGTAACCAACACCCAGGAGCGGGAGATTGCTGTTCAGGTCCGCATGACCACCCGGGATCACAATGCCCGGGGAAAAGAGGTTCGGGAAGACGCCTCCGATAAGTGGGTGGTCTTTCCCTCACGGATGGTGCTCGCTCCCGGCCAGACCCAGGCCGTGCGGGTCCAGTATACCGGTCCTGGGGGAATAGAGCGTGAGCAGGCCTTCAGGATAATTGCCGAGCAGTTGCCGGTTGATATCTCCGGTGGCGACCGCCAGTCCGGGATCAACGTGCTTTTTCGGTACGAGGGAAGCGTTTATGTTCGGCCTGGCAGGTTCTCTCCTGATGTTATTCTTGCGGGAGCCGAGAGGTGGTACCAAAACGGATCGTTCCAGGGCGTTCTGGTAAGGTTTGAAAATCGCGGTGCCACCCACGGAATCCTGGGCGATCTTTCCATACATCTGCGTCTTTTCGACGGCGAAAAGATGATTGCCGAAGAGGTCTTTCAGGGAGCTCAGCTCCCGATTCTGGCGGGCCGGAACCTTCTGGCAGGAAGAACCCTGGAAGAGGTTCTTCCCTTGCCCGACCTGTGGGCCAAGGGGACTTTCTATGTGGACTATAACGTACGGCTTATTGACTAGGATGATTTCCGGAACCACACCGAGACGTCCGGGGCGGCTCCCCCGTCTCGTCATGGTTCTGGGGTTTCTTGTCCCTTTTTCTCCTGTTTCAGGCCCCATGACCGTCCCGGTTTTTTCCCAAGCTCCCGGGGAGGGTGAAACTATGGATCATCTGGTGAAAATTCCGCTTTCTCTCAGGGTTGTCGCCGGAGGAAGTACCAACCAGTTGGTAGTAGTGGCCCGGGTCAGTCATTCCATGGACCTGGTAGCACTCCAGGCACCAAAGATCCTTTCGGCTCTGGCGGTCTACCTCGATGACCAGACCCTGGAGAACCTTTCAGAAGCCGCCGGGACAGGCTGGCTCTCTGCGGGGGATATCCGGACACGAGGGCTTGATCTTCGCTTTGACCGTCACCAGTTGACGGTGGAACTACGGGTTCCCCTGACCGCCCTGGAACCGCAATCGCTTTCACTGCATCAACCGCGCCAGCTTCCGGGCTATGTCAAAGCCGAGAACGCCCGCTTTGCCCTGGGCATACCGCTCTGGAGCCAGTACCGGTCCAGCAGCGTTCGGGACGGCGAGAGCGTCTCGTCTCTCTCCCTGCGCTTCTCTCCCGGGATCACCCGTTCCGGCTGGACCCTGGAAAGCGATCTCCGCCTGGACTGGCCCAACCTTGAGGAGGACCAGGGAATGCCCGAGGCGGAGACCGAAAACACCCGCCTTGTCTGGTTCCAGGAGGACCGGGGCTATCGCTTCCAGGCGGGGCAATTTGCCCAGTATCTGCGGGGACTTCAGGCCCCGATGCAACTTTCGGGAGTTTCCTTCGACAATCTGGAGGCTGACACAAGCCGATCCCTGCTGCCGGCCCTGCTGAGCCGACCCCTGACAGTGGATGAGGCGGGAACGATCGATGTGTATCTGAACGATCGTCGCATCCGGTCCTTCCCCGTCTCCATGGGTCAGTACGAGTTGCGAGATCTTCCTCTTGCAGCAGGGGTCAATACAGCGCGTATAGAATACACCCGCAACAGCGGCGAGGTTGAAACGATCGAACTTATTGTCCCTCACGCCGGGGGGCTCCTGAATCGGGGAGCTTTCAGCTATGCCCTTGCTTTGGGGGTCGAGGAGGACGACCCGGAACGTCCCGCCGGTTCGGGCTTTTTCCGCTACGGTTTTGGAGAGACCTTCACGGCGGGTATCCTGGCCGATGGTTCCACCCGGGGAACGCAGGCAGGTACCGAGATAGTGGGTGCCACTCCCTTCGGGGAGGCCTTGCTGGCCGCCTACGGCTCCATGGAGGATGACCGGAAAACCGGCTGGGCCATCCAGGCGGGATACCGTCTTGTGCTTCCGGGGCGGTCCTGGCTTCCCCTGCTATCAACGTCCCTGGATTACCGGCAGCAAGACTATATCCAGCCGGGATCACAGAATACCGGCTCATCTCAGGCCTGGCAGGTCTCAAGCTCCCTCTCTCATACCCTGCCCGGCGAGGTGGGCATCTCCCTGGGACACCAGTATCGGACCTTCCATGGGGATTCCTCCGAAACGTCCCTGCTTTTTGCAACACTGGCACGCAACCTGGGTCCGCGCCTGGGGCTTCACATCACCGGGACGGTGGACACCAGGGATCCCGAAGAGCAATGGGGGCTCAGGATAACCCTCTCGTCCCGGGCAGTTCAGCGAAATCTGAGCGGCAACGCAACCTTTGATGCGCGAGAATCAACGGTCGATCTAAGCGGCACCGCAGGTCGTCCCGGGACGGTGCGGCTCTCGGCGGGAGGCCGGGCTAACTCCATCGATCCCGAAGAGGGAACGCTGGGAGGAATCTCCGCTACGGCCAGCGCAGCCAGCTCCCGTTTTGAGTTGCGAGCAGGCGGCGGAATCACTTTCTCCGAGGGAGACTCCCTGGCAGACCAGAGCGTTCAGAGCAGCAATCGTTCTCTTCAGTTCGGCACAGGTCTGTACCTTGCCGATGGCGTGGCCGCAGTCGGTGCCCCCGGGCGCTCTTCCTTTGCCCTGGTTCGGCCCCACAGGGATCTTTCCGGGACACCCCTGGCTGTCAGAACCCGGGGAGGAGCGCTTCCTCGCACATCGGGGCGGTTGGGTGCCGCCTTTGTCCCGAACCTGATGCCGGGAAGCCGGACCCCGATCAGCGTGGAGCTGCCGGGCCTGCCGGCGGACCAAACCCTGGGACACACCCAGTTTATTCTTGCGCCGGGCTACAGAACCGGTACGGCCATAACGATCGTGGCGCTTCAGCGCCTCTATGTGCGGGGCCGGCTTGTGGATGACCAGGGGCACCCCGCAGTCTATAGAGGATTCACCGTGGACCCCCTCTTTGATCTTCCCGACGAAGATCAGGACATGCCCCCGGGAGGGAGTTCCTTCACCGATGACCAGGGGACCTTCGAGGTCTATGGTCTTCTTCCCGGACAATACCGGATCACCCTCCGGGACGGAACCGGTCGCCGGGTGATCATGGAAGTTCCCCAGGCTCCAGGGCCGCTGGTTATCCTGGAGGATCTTCGGCTTCAAGGAGAAAAGAGATGAAACAGACATTCCCATCGATATACCTGATAGCAGCAGCCTCCCTCATGGTCCTCGGGCCAGGCCTCCTCTTTGGCCAGGCCTCGCAGGGCCCCTCCTTCGGAGCGCCGCCCGGCACGATCACCGCAGTCTACGATCAATACCTGGGAAACAACATCACCGGGGATATTATCGTCTCCGGCCGTAATGTTGAGTTCGGTATCGGTTTCTCTGCGGGGGGCTCAGCCTCCTTCAGCCAGCGCCGACTCACCGGCCCCGGAGGTGCGGCCCTGGAGTATCAGCTTCTGGACCCCGAGGCTGACGACCGGGTTCTCACCGACCTTGATGGACCTGCAGGGCAGCGCCATCTGATCTATCACGAGTTCCGGGGGAATCAGGAGGAACCCTTTCCCCTGGTGGTACGGATTCCCCAGGGTCAGTTTCCCCCTGCCGGAACATATACCGACACGGTCCAGACGCGTCTTTACCGGGGAATACCCGCCACAACCCCCTCCCTGGAAGAAGAACCCCTCCATATCGTGGTAACTGTTCCTCCGGTGGTACGGCTATCCGTGGTTGGACGCGGCCAACCCTTTGATCCGCTTTCCGATGTTGCCCATCTGGATTTTGGAGAACTCCAGCAGGGTCGTTCCGAGGAGGTTGATCTGGTGGTGGTGACCGATATCAACTACCGCCTGAGCGTGACCTCGCCAAACTCGGGGTTTCTGGTCCTTGAGGGAGCCACACCGGGGAGTGCCGTGACGAGGGGAGAGGCTATTCCGTACACGATGCGCGTGAATGGCCTTATCAGGGATCTTTCTTCGGGCCATGCCGAGATCGGATCAGGTTCTCCGACTTCCATCGCAGGAGACCGCTACGAACTATACTTCGAGATCGGCGATGTCCGGGACGCCACCAGCGGAGAATACACAGAAAACCTCACCGTGACCGTGACGGCTCAGTAGGCCGCCCCGGGCCGGGTGACACGACACGACACGGCATGGCATGGCACGGCACGGCACGGCACGGCACGGCACGGCACGGCACGGGGAGTGTCACCTCCCGACACGTTTCGTCTGGAGATAGGCGTATAACGCTTCGAAATCTTCGGCGTGCCTCCGCCCCGTTTCGGTCATGGGGTTGTACGGCCCCCCCGCAGCATACGAAGCCAGCGAGCCCGCCGGGGCACCATCTTCTGTCGAGGTCCCCTGGCGAGAGGAAGAGCCAGGACCAGCCCTCGACGCTGAGGCAGACTCTTGCCCCGATGAGGCCGATTCGGCACGGCTGTTCTGGGTGTTCCTCTGGTCATTCCTCTGGGCATTGATCCAGAGCCGATCGGTGTAGGCCAACTGGGCGGCAGTGAGTATCGTATCTTCTATCCGCTGTATCATCGTGCGCGCCCGGGTCGGCGTCATACGCGGGGTCCCTCGAATCTCCTCCAGAATTTCCAGCATCTCCCGCGCCTGATCAGATTCGAAGTCAAGTTCAGGCGATTCCTGGGTCATGCGATGGACAAAACCGAGCAAGCGTCCAAGATCGAGAATTATCTCGGTCTCTTCACGGGCCGTGCGAAGTGCCGCGTCGTCGACACGGCGCTGTGCCGCAAGGGCCGGAGAAACAAGCAAGACCAGACAGAGTATGGAGATCACTCGTTGTCCACACCCGGGACCCGAACAAGGGATCCACCTGGCACCTCTTTTCCAGTTATTCATAACGCAATGCCTCTATAGGATCGAGTTTTGACGCCCGCCACGCGGGGTATCCACCAAAAAACAGACCGATCATGACCGACACCCCAAAGGACGCCACAACCGAGAGAATGTGTACGTTCGCAGGGGTTCTGCCAAGATGGACTGCGACCCAGGAACCGGCCAGACCTATGGCGATCCCCGCGATTCCGCCAGCTACGGAAAGGACGACGGCCTCGGTCAGGAACTGGAAGATGATGTCCCGGGGCCGAGCGCCCAGGGCCATCCTGACCCCGATTTCCCGCGTTCTCTCGGTTACTGAAACCAGCATGATATTCATGATTCCCACGCCTCCTACCAACAGACTGATCGCCGCGATTCCTGCCAGCAAGAGAGTAAATGTTCCGGCAACACCGGCCACCGTCGAAAGAAGGTCCAGCTGATTTGCAACGTAAAAATCGGCGTGATCCATCGAGGGCAGCCGGTGAAGGCGCAGTATTCCCTGCTCAATGAGCGCCTGAACCTCTCTCATTACATCCGTGGAGGCAGCCTGAACGTTGATCATCGCATAGTTTGATCCTCCGCTTATTCTTCGCTGGAAGGTGGTCACGGGAACGATCACCGAGGAATCCTGGGCGGCGTTCCCCTTTTCCTCCATTACCCCGATGACACGATAGGCCACGCCATTAATACGCACCGCTTCACCCAGCGGGTCGTGACCCTGGTGAAAGAGATCCCGGTAGACCTGGGCACCAAGGACTACCACCGGGGCGCGGTTCTCCAGGTGGTCGTAACGGAAAAACTCTCCATAGATCGGCCTGAAGTTCCGTATTTCCGGGTACTCGGGACCGGTCCCGATCGCCGTGGCCGCGACGTTACGGTTCTCGAACTTCAGTTGTACGTTCGCTGTCGATGCGGGAGTGCTCAAGGCAACGAGATCGGGCGGCAGTGAACGGATCATTGCAAGATCGTCCTGAGTCAGGGTTGGACGGATATTTGCGGTGTTCGTCCTGACCAGAGCCGCTCCACGCTGCTCACCGGAATAGACGATGAGCAGATTGGACCCCAGAGATTGCAGGCTCTTTTCCACCTGCGCCTGGGCTCCCTGTCCCAGAGCAACCAGGACGATCACCGCTGCAACGCCGATCATTACCCCCAGGGCTGTCAGGGCCGAGCGAACCGGAGAACCGGCGATGCTGAGCACGGAAATACGGGTGTTTTCCCACTGGGTTATCCCTTTCACGACCGATCCCTCTCCTGCTCCTGCTCCTGCTCCTGAACGAAGGCCGTGGCACTATCTTCCACCACATCGCCATCATGGAGACTGAGCATTCTCCGGGCCCGCAGGGCAAGATTTTTCTCATGGGTAACCAGTATGATCGTGACGCCGTCCCGGTGAAGCTCCTCGAACAACCCCATGATTTCCTCCCCCGTCACGCTGTCCAGTGCACCCGTAGGCTCATCGGCCAGGACCATGCCAGGATGTACGGACAATGCACGAGCAATAGCAACGCGCTGCCGCTGGCCTCCCGAGAGTTCATTCGGCCTGTGACGAGCCCGATCAAGAAGCCCTACCCTTTCGAGCATCTCCGTTGCCCGGTGGCGACGCTCTTTCTTTCGAAGGCCCGCGTAGACAAGCGGCAGCTCGACGTTTTCCAGAGCGTTGAGTTTCGGCAGGAGGTTGAAGCTCTGAAACACAAAGCCAATTGTGGCGTTCCGCAGGGCCGCCGTCCGGTTGACAGAAAGGGTTTCCACGGCCTCGCCCCCCAGACGGTAGTGCCCCGATGTAGGTGTGTCGAGACAACCGATAATGTTCATCAAGGTGGTTTTCCCCGACCCGCTCGGCCCGATAATCGAGACAAACTCCCCCGATCCGATCAGGAGCGACACCTCCTTCAGGGCCAGCACCTCGGAAGAACCCATCCGGTAGGTTTTCGAGATCTTCTCAAGTTCAATCATCAGCGGCCTCCCCCCCCTCCACCACCGCCGCCACCTGCAGGGGAGGCCGGTGAGGACGATGATCCTCCCGAGGAACCGGGAACCGAAATCGGGATAAAGGAGGAACTTCCCGGGTCTGCTCCGGAGGGCGATCCGGCAAGAATGTCGAGTGATGATTCCTGGTAAACCACTATCTGATCATCTTCTCCGATGCCCTCGAGAATCACCGTCTGGACTCCGTCACTCGCTCCGGTCACGACCCTTCGCGGCTCTATTTCACCCTCGGAGTTCATTACATCAAGATAGCTTCGATCCCGAACGGTCGAGATCGATCCAGCCGGGACGATCAGTCCCCTGTCTTGCGCCACGATCACCGTGAGGTCGGCACTCATTCCCGGACGCAAAAGCTGATCTTCATTATCAAAGACTGCCCCCACGGTAAAAACCGAGATGTTGCTCACAATTTTTGCAACAGGGCTTATGGTATCCACTCGTCCGCTCCAGGCCTGGGTGGAGGATGCGGAAGAGCGCAAGGCCTCTGCCTGTGCCTCGGCCCGCTGGTTTCGCACGATTCTCACTGCATCATATTCATCCATTTCCGCCACCAGCCGGACACGGGAGACATCTCCAAAGGTCATGAGCGCCGTGTTGCTCCCCACGATATCGCCAGGTTGTACCGATACCTCCAGTATTTGACCATCGAAGGGGGCTCGTATAATTGTCGACTCCAGATCCATCCGGGCACGTTCCAGATCGAGCCTGCTCTTTTCCAGCGATAGTTCTGCGAGTTGCCGATGATACCCGGCATTCACCATGGCCTCTTCTGATTTCGAGACCTCTTCTCCGGAAGCCGCCCCTGCCGCGTGAAGGTCCCGGGCTGCCTGAAGGGCAACCCGGCTTTGCTCAAGATTCCGATCTGCACGAGACAGGGCAAGCTCCGATTCCTGATAATCAAGTTCTGCCCGAGCCAGCCGGGACTGTGCTTCGGACGATTCAAAACGAATCAGCACATCTCCCTCGCTTCGGGAGGAACCCAGGACACCGACAAAGGTGATACGGGACTGGCCGGGGGAGCGAATCACCTGGTGTCGATAAGGTTCTACCAGGGCGGGCGATTCTATTCCAAGGCGCACAACTCCGAGTCTTGGCCCGGTTATGATAAAATCCTGCCCTTCATCGCTCTCGGCGGTGCTCTCTGGCCGATAGTAATGACGGACTATTGAAATAGAGACGACCAAAAGAGCGATCGCCGCGACAAGAAGCAAGATGGTCCTTCGGTTCATCCTTCAATCCTCCCCTCGAGGGTGTTATGCAGGTGGGTCCCAAGACTCGGCACCAGAGAGAGCAAAATTCTGTCGGTCTGAAGCTGTGCTCTTTGCAGATTCAAAGTCGCCCGTTCAAGAGCTACCCCGGCAGCCATCACATCAGCGGCAATGCTTCGGCCAGCCTCAGCTTGGACTTCCACTATCTCGTGATTCAGCTTTGCCCGCGCCAGGGCGATCTCGCTGTTTTTCTGATCATCCAGGGCCTGCCTCAGATCATTTACAGACTCTCTTTCCCGATCCAGGGCTTCGAGTTCCAGCTCCAGAAGGCGCAACCGTGCAGATTCAGCGGATAGTTCCGCAATTTCCCGATCATACGAACTGATTCGCGGCAGGGATACACTGAAGCTCACGCTCAGATTCAGGTTCCAGTCAAAATCGGAAGAATCGCCCCCCGAGGAGGATCCCCCTCCTCGGGACGGTCCATCGTCCACCAGGGTTATTCCTGCCGGGGTGTAACCGAGACTCAAAATACGCGAGACAGGATTGAGACTGATCGACGCCGAGTGATCCTGATAGTCAAAACCGATACGGGCCTGGGCAAATCGGGCTAATGACGGAAGATGGTGGACTTCGCGTTCTATCGCCTGAAGCTCGGCCCTTTGAGAAGCGATACGCCACGATACAGCTCCTGTATCAACCCTGCCGGGGTTATCTCCTGCCAGTGTATCAATAACCCCGGTATTCTCGGGATGTACCAGAGGGGGGGGCTGGAGCAGGAGCAGATCCTCTGCCCGTATTCCGCTCGCTGCCGCCAACGCACGAACTCGATCGTGGTGCATCCCTTCGGCCTTGATGAAAGAGGCTTGGGCCTCCACATAGCTTGTACTGACCCGTTCAAAATCTATGAACCTGATTTCGCCCCGCTCAAACCGTGATTGCTCAATATCGAGCCTGATACGAGCAAGCTCACGCTCCATGGAGGCCACCTGAATTTCCTGTTGCGCCAGGTACGCGCCATGGTAGAGGTTGATCAACCGAAGGAGTTCCTCCTGTCGGGATTCTTCCAGGCGCAGGCGTTCCAGGGAGACGCGGTCACTGGCCGCTTCAGCACGAAGGTTTTGCTCCGGCGTCATGGAAAAGGGCAGGGATACACTCATGGAGGAGGTAATACGTGCTTTCTGGGGATCCCTGGTATCGTCATCTCCCTGTATCTTCGCCAGGGGAGAGAGGGTCACGGAAATATCAGGAAGCTCCTGTGCTCGCCGGGCGGAGAGGATTGCCCGGGCATACTCTACTTCAGCCTGTGCCGTTTTCGGGCTGGCAAGGCTTTCGGAAAGCACGCAGGAGAGGGTGCGCGAGACCTCTTCTGCCCCGAGGATTGGCGCGATGCCCAGGATCGCGATAATGCAGATCGGCAGTCCCCGTGATGTGTGGCGCCAGCGCATCATATGTCACTCCTTCTGTCCCGTCGTCCAGCCGATGTCTCATCACATCGAGGTTCCCGGGGGTTCTATCGGTCAGGTACAGAGTAAGTATTCCCCCCGGGAGTGGAGGAGAGGAGGAGTTCCTGTGAAGATCAGGTGAATTTACCAGGCCACCGATGGAAAAGGGAGCGCCCCTTCGGGGGGATTTCGCACGGAGGGGTAAAGCCCCCCCGTGCAAAGGCACCGGTGTTACCGCAACAGCCCCGGCAAGAAGAGCGATATCTGGGGAAAAAAGACCAGCAGAAGCAGGGTAATTCCCAGAGGAACCAGAAAGGGGAGGACACCCCGGGTGAGGACGTGAAAGGGAATATTTCCCACCCGGCTCACCACAAATAGGGCTGTTCCCATGGGAGGAGTCAGAATCCCGATCATCAGGTTAAAGACCACGATGATGCCAAAGTGAATGGGGTCTACCCCGGCAGCCAGCACTGTGGGGAGCAGGACCGGCACCAGAATGATAAGGAGCGGCAAGGCATCGATGATCGCTCCTAGAACCAGGAGCAGAATGTTTATGGAGAGAAGCAGAATGATGGGGTTATCGCTGAAGGCGAGAAAAGCCTGGGCCACCCGCAGGGGCATCTGTTCCCGGGCGATGATCCACCCGAAGAGGCTCACGCCCAGGACGAGCAGAAAGATGGTTCCCGTGGTTTTGACGCTGTCCAGAATGATGTGGAAGAGTTTGTTCCAGGTGAGTTCCCGGTATACCAGAGCCCCAATAAAGAGTGAGTACGTGGCGGCTGCAATGGCCGCTTCCGTGGGTGTGAAGACACCCGAGAAGATCCCCGCCAGGATGATGACCGGCGTGAGAAGGGCAAAAAAGGCCCGCTTGTAACTGGCCCATATCTCTGCTACCGAGGCGCGCTCTCCCCGAGGGTAGTTGCGGCGCCGCGCCAGAACGCTGGACATGATCATCAGGGTGAGGGCTGTGAGAACTCCCGGAATGAAGCCTGCGATAAAGAGCCTCTCTATGGATTGATCTGCCACCACGGCGTAGATAATGAGGGATGTGCTGGGGGGAACCAGGGGACCAATGATGCACGAGGCTGCCGTGACGCCACCGGCAAAGCCGTCGTCGTAGCCCTCGTCACGCATTGATTTTATCTCAAGCTGCCCCAGCCCTCCCGCATCGGCCAGGGCCGAGCCCGACATGCCCGAGAAGATCAGGCTGGCAAAGATATTCACGTGAGCCATACCACCCTGGAGGTGCCCCACCAGAGTTTTTGCGAAGGTGAAGATTCGTTCCGTTATTCCCCCGCCGTTCATCAAGTTTCCCGTAAGAACAAAAAAGGGCACCGCCAGGAGAATGAAGTCGTTCACTCCCTCTACCATCTGTTCCAGGGCGAAGCCGATGAGCTGGGGTGTGCCGGAAAGAAAGAAGTAAAAGAGGGAGATAAAAATCAGGGAATAGCCTACGTGAAACCCCAGAAGGAGCAAGGCGAACCAGAGGATGAACATCAGGGTCAGCATCGGTCTGCCTCCCCGGCGCCGCTGGTCTGGCGAAGGAGATCCCGGGTCTGGAGGCCCACCTCAAGGGACACCAGCGCCCCCAGGATTGCCAAGGGGATAAAGAGAAACCAGGAACTCACGTTGATAGTTATCATGTAGATGACCGCCTTTCGTGCTGCCAGAATCATTCCTTCCCGGATCAGGAAGATGCAGCAGGCCAGTATGATCAGGTTGAAGAGGATCTCCACAACTCGATACGCTCCCGGCGCGAGGCGGGAAAGAATCATGTCGATGCGCACGTGGATTTTGTCCCGCTGTGCCAGATGAGCACCCAGAACTCCCATATACACAAAGAGAAGCCGCGAGAGTTCGTCCGTCCAGGGAACGGGCACTCCCAGGATGTAGCGCGATATAATCTGCCAGAGAATCAGAAGCAAAATGACGGAAAATAATAAAACTGCCAGGGCCTCTTCGGCGCGTCGTAGTGTAGGATACATACCTTTCCTTCAAGCTTTTCGGGTCTTTCTGCCCTGCTGGCCGGGAGCTCTCTCCCGGCCAGAAACAGAATCGTGATTGTCGCTGTTCGAATTCCGAACCCGGGAGCAATTATGGCCGGACGCTGTTGATCGCGTCCATTGCTTCGGAGCCGTGGTCCTTCTCGTACTCGTGAACGAGGGGCATGTTGGCTCTGCGGAAGCCCTCGCGGTCAGGACGAGTGATGGTCAGGCCTTGCTCCTGAAAGTAGGCGAGCATGGTCTCTTCCTGTTCCACGAAGCGACGGGTGTGGAGCTCGGCGGCTTCCTGTGCGGCCTGGCGAATGATCTCCTGGTCTCCGCCCGGGAGGGCTTGCCAGAGGGTTTCGCTGATGATGTAGTTCTGATCGTTGATGATATGGCCTGTCAGGGCGATGTGAGACTGCACTTCGTAGAACTTCATGGCGTAGATTGCGGGAAGGGGGTTCTCCTGGCCGTCCACGGCGTTGGTCCGCAGGGCCAAATAGACCTCTCCGAAAGCCATGGGCGTGGGAGCTGCTCCGCTGTTACGGGCAAAGGCCATGTTTGCCTTGGCGTTGGGCACGCGCAACTTGAGGTTCCGCATGTCGGAAACGCTGTTGATTGCCCGGTTTGACGAGGTCTGGCGCGTTCCGTTATAGGCGTTCGCCAGGAGTCTCCAGCCCCGATCACGGAAATCCTGGTTCATCTTCTCTCCAAAGGGGGTCGCAAGGGATGCCAGAAGATGCTCAAAGGAATCGAAGACAAAGGGATACTGGAAAATTTCAGCGTAGGGAACCCACAATCCCATGCGGCCCGTCTCGCCGAAGGTAAAATCCAGCACGCCTGCGGCGACCTGCTCCAGCATGGCCCGGTCGTCCCCCAGTTGCGAACCAGGAAAGAGGCTCACTGTCATGGCTCCGTCGCTCAGGACTTCCAGCCGGTCGGCAAAGAAGCTGGCTGCTTCGTACTCTATCGAGGCCGTTCCCGCCACAAGGCCCATCTTGAAGTTCCGGGGTTGCCCCTCGACCGCTTCCTTTGTTCCTCCCGCGAAGAGTCCTGCTGCGAGAACCATTCCGATTATGCTCGCTGCCAATAGCCGTTTCATTTTTTCTCCTCCTTGATGGTACTTCACATTGTATCTATTCCGGGAGACTGATCCCGGGCTTTGCCCGAGGCAGATCATCCAGGAAACAATCCAGTTCTTTATCCCAGGGACGAAATGACCCTGGTGATATGGGTATCGATTCGGGCTGATTCCTCCTTCTGGGAAGCTGTGAGTGGCAGGAAGGGTCTCCGGCAGAGCCCCCCTCCCAACCCCCGCCGTGCCAGGAGATCTTTCAGGGTGGGGTACAGATTATTTCCCACCAGCATCTCTATAATGGTGTTGAGCTCCCTCTGAAGGTGCCCTGCCCTGGCCAGATCGCCCTCCCGGAAGGACTCCCACAGGGCGATAACCAGGGGTGCCGTGACGTTGTAGGTACTTCCGATGGCACCGTTCACACCCAGGCTGAGGCTGGGCAGGAGCAGTTCGTCGTAGCCGCTATAGATGACAAAATCCGGCAACTGTCCGCGAAGCCGTTCGAGTTTGAAGAGGTCTCCGTCGGTGAACTTGATCCCCTCCAGCCCGGGAATGGCGGCGAGTCTGGCGATCTCCTGGCTGGTGAAGGTTCTGCCCGTCAGGGCGGGAATGAAATACATCACCATGGGAAGTTGCGAAATCTGGCAGAGCTCCTGGTAGTAGGAGAAGACTTCCTGAAAGGAAAACCCGTAGTAGTAGGGCGTGACCGCCGATATGGCGCTGTAGCCCAGGGCGTGAGCCTCCTCGGCCAGGTAAAAAGAATCATCCACGTTTTGAGCCCCGATGTGGGCGATCAGGGGGACTCGTCCTGAAACGGTTTCCGAGGCGATGGACAGAACCTCTTTGCGCTGACTCACGGACATGAGAAAGCATTCGCCGGTGCTGCCACCAACGTAGAAACCGGAGACTCCGCAGTCCAGGGTGTATTCCAGCAGTGAGACCAGGTGATCCCTCAGGATATCTCCCCTGGAGTCGACCGGGGTAAGCAGGGCGGGGATGATCCCGCCGGGAAGTGCAGACATGTACGCTCCTCAATCTTGTATACAAGTTATTCTAAACTAGTATACAAGATTGTCAAGCCCGTTTTTCGGGTTTTTTGCCCTCCCGGGGGGGTGGCGGAAGACCGGCCGCCCCGGCCCGGCGGCGGCGACAGAGCCGGGAAAGCCGGGGCGATCAGCCGGGCTGGAGACAGGGGGGCGCAGCCCCCCTTTTCAGGTGGTTGTCGGGGGTTGGGATGTTGCGGGGTCTCCCGGATTGCCCGGGAGCGGCTCTGATTGCCCGGGGAGGTCCTTCAGAGGTCTACGGGGTACTTGTTCCTGATTTTCTTGTGTTTCCACAGGTGGGTTTCGATCAGGTCTTCGCCCAGGGAGCAGTCCCCGGCCCGGAGCGCGTCGATGATCAGGGCGTGTTCGCGGTTGGAGGTGCGGACCACGTCCATGCTGGTGCCGGCTCCTTCCTGAAAGAGGTTTGAGTAGCGGAGGTTGAGTCCGTCAAAGGTGTGGCAGAGCAGGTCGTTTCGCGAGGCTACTATGAGCCCCCGGTGGTAGGCGAAGTGGACTTCCGAGAATTCCCGGGGCGAGAAGGCGGGCTGGTCCAGGAGGTGCTGCATCTTCTCTACCCGCTCTTCCTGTTCGGCCAGCTCCCGGGGGGTGATGGTTTTTATGGCGAGGCGGAAGGCGAGTTTTTCCAGATAGGTGCGAACTTGTTCGATCTCCACGAGTTGGGCCGGGGTTTCCTTGCGGACGTAGGTTCCCGATTTGGGGATGGTCAGGAGAAGGCCTTCGTGCTGGAGCCGCTTGAAGGCTTCGCGGATGGGTGTCCGGCTGCAGTTGTAGCTCCTGGAGAGGGTGGTTTCCGAGAGTTTCTGGTCCGGTTTGATCGTTTCCTGGACGATGCCGTTCCGGAGGTCCTGGTATATTCGCTCGACCAGATCGTTATCCCGGCTCACGCAGATGATCTCCTGTTACAGTGGCTATGGCATGGTACATCCGGGGGATGTGAAAGGGCCCTTTGAACATATTACCCTTGATCCGCGACGAGATTGAACCGTCCCGGTGGAGGTATCCGTACCATTCTCCGTGGAGGGGGTCGATGAAGTGTTCTTCCTGCCACGAGAGCACCCGGGCGAATCGTTCGTACCATCGGGGTTCTCCCGAGAGCTTCCAGGCGTAGAGGGCGGCCAGGGCTGCTTCGTTCTGGGGCCACCAGAATTTCATGTCGTGCCAGTATTCCGTGGCAGATCGCCCGAAGAGATCCCGGAAGTAGAAGAATCCTCCGTATTCATCGTCCCATCCCCGTTGCCACATCCACTCTGCCATGGTGAGTCCCTGGCGGATGAGGGCGTCACGACGGGGGCCGGGGGCGGTCAGGGAGGCTTCGCGCAGGATGAACCAGGCTGCTTCCAGGGCGTGGCCGGGGTTCAGGGTTCGGCCCTCGAAGTGGTCCAGGATTTCGCCTTTTGCTCCCAGGATTTCCAGCACGGCACAGTGTTCGAAGGAGAGAAACCCCTGGATCTCGTCGATTTCGCGGTCTATCCGCCGGGTGTAGTCCGGGGCGTTCCGGGGGTCGGCCAGGCGCAGCTCCTGGAGCACCCAGACCATGATCATGGGCAGGGCCAGTCCTTTCACGGGTCGTACCTGGGGGTCAACTTTTGGTTCCAGCAGCCCCGGGGTGGTGCGATAGCGCTCTATGGTGGCCAGGCACCGAAGGGCTTCGGCGAGGTAGCGTTCCTCGCCCGAGGCCCGCGAAAAGGCTGCGTTGGCAGCCACGGCGAAGCATTCCGAGAAGAGGTAGCGTTTGCGCTTGATCAGTCCCCGGCCGCGCTGGTCGAGGCGGAAGAAGAACCGCCCTTCCCTGTTTCCGTCGCGCCGGTCCACGCCAAAGGTGTTGAGGAAGTCGAGGCCCTGACGGGCTGCTTCGAGCCATTGGGGGTTCTGCTGCATTTCACAGTAGAGGACCGACAGGAGCCAGACGAAGCGACCATGGATCCAGACGGGTTTGTCCGTATCGATCACGGTGCCGTCTTCGTCACGACAAAAGAGAAACCCGCCGTGGGTTCGGTCGATCGAGTGAGGGAGCCAGAAGGGAAGTATCTGATCCGTTATCTGCCGCCGGGCGTGATCGCCCAGGGCCTGCGCAGCTGCTGCATTCATGGTGTCTATCATGAAAGAGCCGGGAGATTTGGTCAATAACTTGTATACAAGATCTTGACCTTCCCCCAGGTCTCTTCCGTTTTCATCTATCCTTTCACGCTTCCTGCGGTGAGGCCTCCTACCAGAAGCCGCTGGAAGCGGAAAAAGAGGATCATGATGGGAACGGTGATGACCGTTGCTCCCGCCATGAGGAACTGCCGGGGAACCTCCTGGTCATCGAGCATGATCATGCCCCGGCTCAGGGTGAAGATCTCCGGCGTGTCCAGGAACATGAAGGCAAAGAGAAACTCGTTCCAGGCGATCATGAACACGTAGAGCCCCACCGAGGCGATAGCGGGCATACTCAGGGGAATGGTGATCCTCCAGATGACTCCCAGCCGGGTGAGGCCGTCGATGAGCCCCGCCTCCTCCAGGTCTGCCGGAAGCGACTGGAAGTAGCTGCGCAACATATAGAGCGCCACGGGGATGGTCATGGCGGCGTAGACGATCAGGAGACCAAAGCGGGTATCCCGAAGCCCCAGTTGGGTAAAGACACTATAGAGGGGAATCACCAGCACAATGGCGGGAAACATATAGATCAGCAAGATAGATTTGGAAAGGAGGGTTCTGCCCGGGAAGCGCAACCGCGTGACCGCATAGGCCCCGAGGATTGCCGGAACCAGGGCAACAAAGACCGTGGCAACGGCAATAAGGCTGCTATTGAGAATATACCTGCCGAAGTTGAACCGCCCCAGAACCTGGATATACCCGTGAAAGAGTTGCTCCGGCGACTGCAGAAGGTTCACCCCCAGATTAATGGGATCCCGCAGATAGTCGGCCCGGCTCTTCAGGCTGGAGGAGACCATGAAAAGAAAGGGGAAGACCACGATCCAGACAAAGAAAATCAACCCGCCACTTCGGAGCAACCGGACCGCAACGGTCTCAAGGTGGTCCTTCCTGATTCCCCGGGAAGGAACGCCCCTGAGCACTCCTGCCGTGAGCCGCCCTGCCAGGGCAAAGGCAACGATCTGTTGAACTGCCAGGGCAGGAGCTGCCTGGAGGGAAAGACCGGCCGGAAGAAATCCGCCTGCCAGCACCCAGGGCCCCCCCAGAAGAGCTCCCGCGATCCAGCTGGCCCAGGGCGTGGCACGGGGAACACGCCAGCGAATAAAAACCACGGCACACCCCGGGAGAATACCAGCTGCCGCCAGAGGGAGCAGGGGGAGAGAGAAAACCAGAGAGCTTCCCAGGGTTGCCACCAGCGCCCAGAGAGAGAGGGTCACAGCCGTTACAATCCCGCCCAAAAGGGCCGAAACAAGAAGCCCCTGCGGGCCCGGCCGGTGCTGCAAAAGGGGTGTAGAAAGGTGCTTACTCATCATCCACCTCCCGGAGGGTGCGAAAATATACAGCCATAAAAAGTGCCAGAAGCGCAAAGAGAATCACCGAGGCCGCCGAGCCGGCTCCGATGTCAGCCCTGCCGAAGGCGTTGTCGTAGACCTGAATCGGCAGCGTTCGCGTTCCTGCCGCTCCTCCTGTGAGCAAGAAGACATCGTCGAACTTGTTGAAGGTCCACATGAAGCGAAGCAGAAAGAGCGTGGCCACCACACTGCGCAGCTGCGGAAGGGTAATGGAGAAGAACTTTCTGAACGGCCCGGCTCCATCGACATCGGCGGACTCGTAGATCTGGTCGGGAATGGCCTGAAACCGTGCCAGAATAAAGAGGAAAGCAAAGGGAAAATACCGCCAGGAGTCAAAGAGAATCACCACCACCAGGGCCAGGGGTATCCGCAGGGAGATTCCAAGAAACGAGAACCGGTAGGACCGCTCGCTCAGGAAAGAGATCGGTTCCCGGAACGCTCCCAGTTCCAGGGCCAGGGCGTTCACGGTGCCACTGAAGGGATCCAGGAAAAAGACCCAGGCAAAGGCAACGGCGATAACCGGCGCCACATAGGGAAAGAGAAAGAGCCCCCGCAGCAGCCCTTGACCACGAAAGGAGCGGTTGAGCAATTGCGCTGACAGGATTCCCAGGAGGATCGATCCCAGGGCTCCCATGAAGGGATAGAAAAAACTCACTCCCAGGGTGCGCCAGAACTCCCTGGCGGTAATGACAAAGCGGAAATTATCCAGGGTAAAATTCAGGCTCATCAGGGGGTTTCTGGCCCGAACCGTTGCCTCGGGGCTGGTGGGCCTGCGGGAATCCACGGGAGAGGTGAAGAAATCCTCTCCGGCACGAAACCTGAAGGAGATATCCTCAGAGAATCCCTGCTCCCAGCGACCCCGATCGGCCTGAAGGATCCCCTCCTGAACGGCCCATCCCGGGGGAAGCTCCACCACCGAGAGTCCCCGAGGAAGCGATGCTTCGATGCGCACCTGCTGAATGGGAACAGTGCGGCTTGAGTTTCTCATGCGATAGGTCAGGTGCAGTTCCTCACCGACGGACTCGGGCATCTGCGTTACCTGCTCGCGCACCACCGCCGAGGGAGGACGCAGATCCCCGAGACCCACGGACTTGAAACTGATCCAGAAGTTCGCCACCACGGGAAACAAAATAACCATGGCTACGATGGTGAAGGCCGGAAGGAGCATGAAGAAGGCCAGACGGGCCTCGCTCTGTTCCAGGGATGTTCCGGTCCGGAAGGACCGGAACCTTTTCAATAGATGTGCTTTTTTATTCACAGGCGAACCTCTTTCGTCATGATCGGAAGACCTGCCGGCAGACACGGGAAATCCCGAGGGGGGCCTCCCCCCCCGGAACATCCGGCACCGGTCCACCGGCCTGTTATTTCAGCCGTTCCGTCTCTTGCTGCATGAGCTGCATTGTCTCTTCCACCGACCGCTCTCCGTCGATGTACTCGCGCAAGAGCTCGGCGATAACCCGGGTCTCGTAGAGCCGCGACGTGAGATAGCCGTAGCCGTGCTCGTAGCCCCAGCGGGATCCCCGTTCGAGGCCACTGAGCATATCCATGATAACATCGGGTTCGTAGATATCAGAGAGCTTCATGCGGCGCTCGTCGCCCACTTCCAGCTCGGCCCACTCCCGGACGTACCGTTCGGGATCATCGACCGTGCCCATTCTCACGGGGTGTTTCCCCACGGCGGCGATCGCCAGGGTTTCGGTATAGGCCTCGTTCATGGAAAACTCGATAAACTTCTGCGCAGCCTCAATATCGGCGTCCACGGTGATCCCGAAGTACCGCACATCGGCCCAGCCCGCACCATCGGCGCTGGAAGGACCACCAAAGCTGGTGGCAAACCCGGTGAGACCTGCCAGAACATCCGTGGCGGGATCGTCACCAAACCCGGTAACGGGAGCACCATCGCGCAGACCAGCCAGACCGTGCAGAATAAAGGGAGACCAGATGATCAGGCCTGTGCGGTTATCGTGGTAGAGCTCGCGGGACTGCTGCCAGTAGAGGTTTCCCGGAGGGCTGTGCTCGGCCAGGAACTTGTAGAACTCCAGGGCTTCCCGCATTTGGGGCGTATTGAGGGTGACGTTTCCCCGGGAATCGACGATATCAACCCCGTTGGCCATGGCCACGTGCTCGAAAACTTGCATCATGTAGACCTGACTGGGGTCTGTGGCTGCCACAACACCGTAAAAGCGGGGCGGATCGTGCAGAGCCGTCACGGCGCGACGGATCGCATCGTAGGAGGTGGGCGGCTCCAGTCCTTTTTCGGCAAAGAGATCAGCCCGGTAGACCACCAGCTGTGCCCAGCCGTCCACGGGAACGGCAGCGTAGTCGCCCTCGAACTCCACCAGGTTCAGCACGCCCGCACCGTAGGTATCGGCTCCCAGACGCTCGACCACCTCCGTGGCGGCCTGGGTATCAAGAATGCCTGCATCGGCCCAGCTGTAGGTAAAGTTCAGGGGATGGTAGATGAGATCCGGCAAATCTCCTGCGGAAAAGGCCGCTGTGGCCCGCTCGCCCATCATGTTTTCCGTGACAGGAACCACCTCCACAGCTATTCCCGTGGCGTCCTGAAAGCGCCGGGCAATGGCTTGCTGCGCCTCCATTCGTGCGGGCTGCTCTTCGGTGGTCCAAAGTGTAATGGTTCGCTCCTGCGGTGCCTGCTCCCGGGAGCCTCCGGCAAAGGCTGCCGTGGCAGCAAAGACAAGCAGCGCCATCAGGGCAGCCGCTCTTCGTGTGTGTTTCATGAAAACCTCCTCTGTTCCAATGGTCTCTTCGATCGTCTCTCCCCATGCTACGCCCCCTCCCCCGATATGTCAATTGATTTCTGAAATATTTCCTCTTTGGTGAAATTTTCAGAAATCAATTGCACCCAAGGAGAAGGCAGTCTATAATCGGCAATCATGAAATTACCTCTTGTCGCTCCCCCCCGGGGAGACCGCGAAGGATGCACCCCATGAACATCAAAGACAACACCACCGTGAGATCCCTGGCCGAAGCACTTTTCCCCGGGGAGTCAGCCCGTTTTCTGGACAGCCTCGAGGAGGTTCTGGATCGCCGGGCCTCTCGACGTTCCAGCGGGTCCGATTCCTCTGGGGAAGTACCCTTCTCCCGGGAGGATATTGTGCTCATCACCTACGGGGATCAGTTTCTTCCCGAACCGGGATCGATCCCGGAGAAACCCGAGGCATCCCCCCTGGAAGGGCTCCTTCATATTGCCCGGGAATATTTCCAGGGAATTATTTCCTGCATTCATATTCTTCCCTTCTTTCCCTATACCTCGGACGATGGCTTTTCCGTGAGCGATTACACCCGGGTGAACCCCGATCTTGGGAGCTGGGAACCGATCCAGGAGCTGGCCAAAACCTTCCGGCTGGCCTTTGATCTGGTTTTGAACCACACCAGCGCCTCCCACGAGTGGTTCCAGGGTTTTCTCCGGGGCGATCCCCGGTACGAGAACTTTTACCTCCACCGGCCGGCTGACTATGATACGTCCCGGGTGGTTCGGCCCCGGGTTCACCCTTTGCTCACCCCCTTTACCCGACCCGGGAGCAACCCCGGGGAGGAAGCGCTTCACGTCTGGACCACCTTCAGCGAGGATCAGGTCGATTTGAACTACGCCAACCCCGAGGTGATGGTCCGGATCATCGACACCCTCCTGCTTTACGTGGAACGGGGTGCTTCCATGATCCGCCTGGACGCGATCGCCTATCTCTGGAAAGAAGACGGGACACCCTGTATTCACCACCCCTGCACGCACCGGGCTGTGCAGCTGATACGGGCCCTGGTTGATCATATGGCCCTGAACACGGTGCTTCTCACGGAGACCAACGTCCCCCACCAGGAGAATATCAGTTACTTCGGAAACGGCCGGAACGAGGCCCACCTGGTCTATAATTTTGCCCTGCCCCCCCTGACCCTGCAGGCTTTCACGGCGGGCACGGCCGAGCACCTCACCAGGTGGGCCAGGACCCTCCCGGAACCCTCAAAGCAGCGGACCTTCCTCAACTTTCTGGCTTCCCACGACGGGATCGGAGTAACCCCGGCCGCCGACTGGCTCACCGCCGGGGAGATGGCAGAGCTTCTGCGGACGGTCGAGGCCCGGGGAGGTCTGGTTTCATGGAAATCGACCCCTTCGGGGGAGGTCCCCTACGAACTCAACATCAACTACGCCAGCGCCCTGGCCGATCCGGAGCTGCCCCGGGAGCTTCAGATTCGAGCCTTTATCTCTGCCCACGCAATCATGCTGGCCCTGGCCGGAATCCCGGGGATCTATGTACACAGCCTGATAGGTTCGGAAAACTGGGACGACGGCCCCCGGGTCTGCGGCCACAACCGGGCCATCAACAGGGAAAAACTCTCCCTCTCCCGGCTCGAGGCAGATCTGGCAGATCCCTCCTCGCGCCGTCACAGGGTTTTTTCAGCCCTGAAACATCTGATTGCCCTGAGGAAGGAGGAACCTCTTTTTTCTCCCGAGGCACCCCAGACAGTTCTGACCAACCTTCCCCGGGAGGTCTTCGGTCTGCTACGCTCCACCGGGGATCGCCAGATTCTGTGTCTCACCAACACATCGGCCCGGCAGGTTGCGCTCCCGGCCCGGCTCGCTCTTTCGGCTCCCGTAGTGGCCCCGACAGCGGGCTCGGCAGCGGCCCCGAAAGCGGGCCTGGACGGCCCAGGCTGGCAAGATCTGATCTCCCGCAGGGAAATCGATACCACCATAGATAGCGGTGTCGGGGAGATTTCCCTGGCTCCCTTTGAAACACTCTGGCTACTACGAAAGGAAATGAAGCCATGACAGACAGATTCCCCTGGAAACGGGCGGGCTTTGTGGGGACCCGCTTTGCCGGCACCGATGGCGTATCCCTGGAGACAACCAAGTGGGCCCGGGTTCTGCAAGCCCTGGGAATCGAGGCAGTCTATTTCTCGGGTCTCAGCGATCTTCCCCGGGAGATCTCCTGGGTGACGCCCCGGGCCTTCTTTGACCACCCCGAAATAGCATCCTTGCAACGCCTGTGCTTTGGCAAAAACCAGCACCGAACCCCCGAAACCACGGAGGCTCTCTGGCGGATCGCCCGGGAACTAAAGGACGAACTCTATCGTTTTCGGGAGGTCCTGGCCCCGGACTTCCTGGTGATCGAGAACGCCCTGGCGATCCCCATGAATGTTCCCCTGGGGCTGGCGATCACTGAGTTCATCGCCGAGACGGGGATTCCCGCAGTGGCTCACCACCACGACTTTGCCTGGGAACGGGATCGATTTCGGGTGAGCGCCGTTCAGGATCTTCTGCACCTGGCCTTCCCGCCAGACCTGCCTTCGCTGCGTCACGCCGTGATCAACCGCGAGGCCCAGCGGCAGTTGGGGCTGCGCCGGGGAGTAACGGCTCCGGTGGTCCCCAACGTCTTTGACTTCTCTCTGCCCACCCCCGGACCGGACGAATACAACAGCGATCTCCGCGAGAGCCTGGGGATCGGCCCGGATCAGCTTGTGCTGCTTCAGCCCACGAGGATCATCGCCCGCAAGGGAATAGAACACGCCCTGGAGCTGGCGGCGCGCCTGGCTCACCGGAACCCCCTCTTTGTGGTGCCCCACCATGAATACGACGAAGGCGACGAGTATACCAGGAGAATCTGCGAATACGCCGAACAACTGGGGGTTTCCCTGATGCTCCGACCCGACAGGATCGGCCTGGATCGGGGAACCACAGCGCAGGGGGAGAAGATCTACAGCCTCTGGGACCTCTACGTCCAGGCCGACTTTGTCACCTACCCCTCGCTCTACGAGGGTTTTGGCAACGCCTTTGTGGAGGCGGTTTTTTTCGGGAAACCTCTCTTGGTAAATCGCTACTCGGTGTATCGCGAGGATATCGAGCCCCTGGGGTTCCAGGCGGTTACGATCGAGGGATATCTTACCCAGGCTGCTGTGGAGGAGGTAGAGGCCCTGCTTGATAACCCCGGGGAGCAGGAGCGCCGCGCCCGCCGGAACAGGGATATTGCAACCCGGTACTTTTCCAGGGATCTCCTGGAACGAAAAATCCGGGGGCTTCTGGAAGAATTGCCTCGGGGATGACTTCGGGATCACGATCGTGCCCCCGGAAGAATCCCCGTGCCCGCAGGAAGGATCATCGTGCCCGGCACGGCCGGGAAGGCCGGGGAAGGCCGGGCACGATCGGTCCCGCAGGTCTTACACAAAGACCTGCTGCATGAAAACGTTCTGCATGATAAAAAGCGCCACGTAGCACAGCAAGGCCGCCATGGCGGGGGT